>NZ_BAAILO010000100.1:33104-107367 GCF_054589115.1 Cupriavidus sp. 8B
CTTCCCCTCGCCTGCGCGGCCGTGATCGTCATTGCCACAGGCACCCCCGCCTTGTTATACTGAGAATCGTTCTCATTTCTTCTATCCGGTGCCGCGCACCTCCTCCCGAGTAGAAAGTGCCCATGCCGGCCGCCGATTCTCCGCTTCAGCGCGACTTGCTCGCGCTTTACAGTGACCACCACCGCTGGCTGTGCGGCTGGCTGCGCAAGAAGCTCGGCTGTACGCATCGCGCCGCGGATCTGGCCCACGACACCTTCCTGCGCCTGCTTGCCCGCGAAGAAGCCATCGCGATCCAGGAGCCGCGCGCGTTTCTCACCACGGTTGCCCAGCGGGTGCTGGCCAATCACTGGCGGCGCGAGCAAATCGAACGCGCCTACCTCGAAGCGCTGGCGCAGATGCCGCAACCGCTGGCGCCCTCGCCCGAAGAACGCGCCATCCTGCTGGAAACCTTGTTTGAAATCGACCGCTTGCTGGCCGGCCTGCCCACGCCGGTCAAGCGGGCGTTCCTGCTCTCGCAGCTCGACGGGCTTGGCCAGGCCGAGATCGCCACGCAACTCGGTATCTCCGTGACTACCGTGAAACGCTACCTCGTTCGTGCCGGCACGCAGTGCTATTTCGCGCTGCCGGTGGATTGACACCATGCCGCTAAGCACATCCGCAGGAATTCCCCCCGAGGTCGCCACGCGCGCGGTCGAATGGCTGCTCGCGCTGCAAGCCGAGGATGCCACCGGCGCCACGCGGCTTGCCTGGCAGCAGTGGCTGAAAGCCCACCCCGATCACGCCCGCGCCTGGCAACGCATTGAAGCGGTCAATGGCCGGCTGCGCGCGCTCTCGTCGCCGGTGGCCTCGGCCGTGGCCCACGCCACGCTGGCACCGCCGCGCTCGCCGCGGCGCCGCGACGCCGTCAAGACCCTGGCGCTGCTGCTGTTTGCCGGCGGTGGCGCGTGGATGGTGCAAGAGCGCACACCGTGGCGGGAATGGGTGGCGGACGAGCGCACGCGCGTGGGCGAGCGGCGCACCGTCACGCTGGCAGACGGCACCGTGGTCTCGCTGAATACCGATAGCGCCTTCAACGTGCGTTTTTCAGGTGCCGAGCGCCGTGTGCGGCTGCTTGCCGGCGAGATCATGGTGATTACCGGTAACGACGGCGGCACGGGGGCGCGCCCCTTCACCGTCGAGACCGCGCACGGAGAACTGCAACCGCTCGGCACGCGCTTCACGGTGCGGCTGCAGCCCGACGCCAGCCGGGTCGCCGTATTCGAAGGCGCGGTGGCCATCCGCCCGCGCGACGGGCATGGCCTGGCACGCACGCTGCAGGCCGGCGAGCAGGCGCGCTTTACCGGCACGGCAATCGGCGAGTCCGAGCGGGCCAACGACACCGACACCGCCTGGGTCGACAACATGCTCGTGGCCAGCGGCATGCGCCTGGACCGGTTCCTGGCCGAGCTCGGCCGGCATCGTCCGGGGCTCCTGCACTGCGATCCAGCAATCGCCGGCCTGCGCGTTTCCGGCACGTACCCGCTGGCGGAGACCGACCGCGTCCTCGATATGTTGCGCACCACGCTGCCGGTGGAAATCCACTTCATGACACGCTACTGCGCAACCGTGCGGCCTGCGCGCTCTTAGGCGGGCTCATAGGCGCGCCCCTGGATTTACCCCTTTCATCTCTTTTCACGAAAAAAACTGCCGGAAGTGGTCTGTTTTCGATTCTCGCGTGACATAGGAGGTAAGCGCACCACATCTCCCATCCTCCACCGAGCCATCGAATATGGAACCTCATCAAAACGCCGACGCCTTCGGCTGCCTCAAGCGACATCCGCTAGCGTCCGCCATCGGGCATGCCGCGGTGGCCATGGGCCTCACCACGGCCAGCCTGCTGCCCGGCATGGCGCGGGCGGCAGACGCGCCGGCAGCGCCGGCGCCGGCGACCGCCAGGGCCTACGACATCCCGGGCGGCCCGCTGGAGGGCGCGCTCAACCGCCTGGGCCGCGAAGCCGGCATCCTGCTCTCTTTCCCCACGGAAACCACGGCTGGCCTGCAAAGCAAGGGCTTGCACGGCCGTTATGACGTGCCGGACGCGCTGGCCCGACTGCTGCAAGGCACGGGCCTGGCCGCCGTGGCGCAGGCCAACGGCGGCTATGCGCTGGTCAGGCGCATCGAGTCCTCGGCAGCGGTACTTGGCGCGAGCGGCAACGAGGCCGCCCTGCCGCCGGTCACCGTGCGCGCCGATGCCGCCCGTGAAGACAGCTACCGTGCCCCGCCCACGGCATCCGTGATGCGTTCGGACACGCCCCTGCTCGACACGCCGCAGGTGGTGAACGTGGTGCCGGCCCAGGCGCTGCGCGATCAGCGTCCCCGCAACCTGGACGACGCGCTCGGCAATATCAGCGGCATCACCCAGGGCAATACGCTGGCCGGCACGCAGGACACCATCATGAAGCGCGGCTTTGGCGGCAATCGCGATGGCTCGGTGATGCACAACGGCATGCCCCTGATACAGGGCCGCGGGCTCAACGCGGCGGCCGACAGCGTGGAGGTGCTCAAGGGCCCGTCCTCGCTGCTGTACGGCATCATGGATCCGGGCGGCGTGATCAACATCGTCAGCAAGCGACCCATGCTTGAGCAATACAACGCCATCTCCGTGCTCGGCTCCACCTATGGCCACGGCAAGAACGGCGCGGGCGCCACGCTGGATTCCACCGGCCCCATCGGCACCTCCGGCCTGGCTTATCGCCTGGTGGTGGACCAGGTCGACGAGCAATACTGGCGCAACTTCGGCGAGCATCGCGAGACGCTGGTAGCGCCGTCGCTGGCCTGGTACGGCAAGGACACGCAGGTAGTCCTGTCCTACGAATACAGGAAGTTTCTCTATCCGTTCGATCGCGGCACGGCCATCGACCCGAAGACCAACGAGCCGCTGGCCATCCCCAGCCGGCGCCGGCTGGATGAGCCGTTCAACAGCATGGACGGGCAATCGCACTTGGTGCAGCTGGCGGTCGATCATCAGATCAATGCCGACTGGAAGGGACACTTCGGCTACAGCTACAACCGCGAGAGCTACGACGCCAACCAGTTGCGCGTGTTCGGGGTCAACTCCACCACCGGCGTGCTGTCGCGCAGCAATGACGCCACCCATGGCGCCTTGAGCACGGACAGCTACGGCATTGCCTATGTGGATGGCCGCTTCAATGTGGCCGGGCTGCGCAACGACCTGCAGGTTGGCGTCGACAGCGAGTACCGCAGGATCTACCGGGCGGACCTGCTGCGCCAGAACACCACCCGCACCTTCAACTACCTGAACCCGGTCTACGGGCTGGAGTCGCCATCCAGCACGGTCTCGGCGAGCGACAGCGACCAGACGGACACGCTGCACGACACCTCGTTGTTCTTCCAGGACAGCCTGCACCTGAGCGAGAAATGGATCCTGGTGGGCGGCGCCCGCTTCCTGTCGTACAGCCAGGTGGCCGGGCGCGGCCGGCCGTTCAACGTCAACACTGACATCAACGGCAACAAATGGCTGCCGCGCGCCGGCCTGGTCTACAAATGGACCGAGGCCGTGTCGCTGTATGGCAGCTACACCCAGTCGCTCAAGCCAACCTCGACCATCGCGCCGCTTAGCTCCGGCGTGGTGATCGACTCGGGCGTGCTGCCGGAACAAGCCACGTCCTGGGAGCTGGGCACCAAGCTGGACCTGCCGGGCAGCATGACGGGCTCGCTGGCGTTCTTCAACATCGACAAGAAGAACGTGCTGGTCTCCCAATACAACGACGTGACCCGGCAGACCGACTGGCGCACCTCCGGCCGCGCGCGCTCGCGCGGGATCGAGATGGACGTGGCCGGCCAGATCGGCGAGCGCTGGAACCTGATCGGCAGCTACGCCTATATCGACGCCAAGACCACCGAGGATCCCTTGTACGCGGGCAATCGGCTGTGGAACGTGGCGCAGCACACGGCGTCGCTGTCGGCCGTCTACGACTTCGGCCAGATCTTCGGCGGCGACAAGCTGCGCCTGGGCGCGGGCGCGCACTATGTGGGCAACCGCCCGGGCGATTCGGCCAACAGCTTCACGCTGCCCGCCTACACCGTGGCGGACGCCTTTGCCACCTACGAGACCAAGGTCGGGCAGCGCAAGCTCAGGTTCCAGCTCAACGTGAAGAATCTGTTCAACCGGACCTACTACCCGTCCAGCGTCAACAAGTACTTCGTATCGGTGGGCGACGCGCGTCAGGTCACGCTCCTTTCCACCTTTGAATTCTGAGATAGCGCCACGGATTACCCGATAAGGAATGCAGACACCATGAAGACTGAAGACCCCCACCCCGCCACCTTCGCTGGCGCCCTGGCCAGAACGCTGCGCGCGGCGATCGCCGGCGTGCTGATGGCCGCCTGCGGCGCCGGCATGTCCGCCCACGCCGCGCAAGCCAACGGGCAAGGCAAGAGGATCGCGCTGATCGTGCAGACCGATGGGCCCAACGTGGCTGTCGACCAGAAGATCAAATCGCACCTGGAAGCACGCGGCTACGCGGTCAGCCTCGTCGAGCAGGATCAATCGCCTGAAGCAGTGCGCGACGCGGATCTCGTCGTCATGTCGTCCACCGTCTCGGCCAAGCGCGTCGCGCCCGGATGGCGCCAGTTGCCCAAGCCGCTGCTGACCTGGGAGAACGACTTGCTGGACGACCTGGCCATGACCGGCAAGCGCCACGACGTGGACTTTGGCGAGGCGGCGAAGGAGCGCTATGTGTGGCTGGTCAATGCGCCGCATCCCATTGCCGCGGGCCTGCCGGCCGGGGCGATCAACGTCTACGACCGCCAGGCCGGCATGAGCTGGGGCAAGCCCGGCCTGGGCGCCAGCATCATCGCCACCCTGTACGGCCAGCCTGAGAAAGCGGCCATCTTCGCCTACGAAAAGGGCGCGACGATGGATTATGAATCGCTTGCCCCGGCACGCCGCGTCATGTTCTTCCTCGACAACGATACGTTCACCAACCTTGCGGCGCCAGGGCGGCAGCTCTTCGACGCGGCGGTGGATTGGGCAGTGGGCTTGCGGTAGGACACCGACAAAGGGGGGCTTCCTCCTCGCTTTAATTTCCAAAGCATGTACTTGTGTAATTGATGGCAGCGCCTTATTATCCAAGAATTAATTTGGATAATAAGGCAATGACAGCCAGCCTGTCGCCCCCTATCAATGTCTCCTGACCAAGCCGCTATCGGCACCTGGCTCGACCTGCTGCGCGCAAAGAACGGGCGGCTCGCCCTGGCCCTGACCGGCGGCGTGGCGCTCCACGCTATCAACGTTCACATTGTCACCACCGTGCTGCCATCGGTGGTGCACGACATCGGCGGCCTCGACTGGTACGCCTGGAACACCACCCTCTTCGTCGTAGCCTCCATCGTCGGCGCGGCATTGTCCGTGCGCCTGCTGGCCGCGCTGGGTCCGCATGGAGCGTCCATCGCCGCGCTGGCGGTGTTCGCGCTGGGCTCGGCTGGCTGCGCCCTCGCGGCGTCCATGCCCTGGATGCTGGCCAGCCGCGGCGTGCAAGGCCTGGGCGGCGGCACGCTGGCGGCGCTGAGCTATGCGCTGATCCGCGTCGTGTTTGCCCCACCGCTGTGGCCGCGCGCCGTGGCGCTGGTCTCAGGCATGTGGGGTGTAGCCACGCTGTGCGGGCCGGCCGTCGGCGGGTTGTTCGCGCAGGTCGGGCATTGGCGCTGGGCGTTCTGGGCGCTGCTGCCGGTGTCCTTGCTGCAGGGCATGCTGGTGGCCGTGCAGTTGCGGCCCAAAGGCAAGCCGGCTGCGTCGGCCGCCGCGCCGAGCATTCCTGCTGTGCAGATCGCCTTGCTGGCGGCTTCCGTGCTGGCCGTGGCCGCGGGCAGCCTGTCGGACGAGATGGCCTGGCAGGCCGCCGGCATGGTGGCA
The DNA here is from genome assembly GCF_054589115.1 of Cupriavidus sp. 8B. Taxonomy (NCBI): domain Bacteria; kingdom Pseudomonadati; phylum Pseudomonadota; class Betaproteobacteria; order Burkholderiales; family Burkholderiaceae; genus Cupriavidus; species Cupriavidus sp. 8B. The sequence continues at coordinate 39,019 of NZ_BAAILO010000100.1, forward strand.
GGGTTGGCGCTGGGCGCAATGGCCATTGCGAGGGACCGGCGCGCGCCAGTGCGCTTGCTGCCTACCGGTGGCACCGAGCCCGGCACGCCGCTGGGCGCCGTCTACGCCAGCGTGGCCTTGCTGCTGGTCGGCACCACCACCGAAGTCTTCGTGCCGTATTTCCTGCAAACCTTGCATGGCCACACACCGCTGGCCGCGGGATACCTCACGGCGGCCATGGCGGGTGGCTGGAGCCTGGGCTCGCTGCTCTCCTCCGGCCAGGACGGCGCCCGCGCGGCGCGCCTGCTGCGCGTGGGGCCGGTGCTGTGCGCGGCTAGCTTGCTCGCTCTGGCGCTGGTCGTGCCTGCGGGCGCAAGCCTCGCGCCGGCGGTGCGCACGCTGCTATGCGGGCTGGCACTGGCCGGCGCGGGTGCCGGCGTGGGCATCGGCTGGCCGCACCTGCTGACACACGTGTTGACGCTGGCGCCCCGCGGCGAGGAAGGCATGGCCTCGGCCGCGATCACTACGGTCCAGCTCTACGGCATGGCGATCGGCGCGGCGGTCGCCGGGCTGGTAGCCAATGCGGCCGGGCTCATCACGCCGGGCGGCACGGCGGGCGCGCAGTCCGCCGCTGCCTGGCTGTTTGCCAGCTTTGCCCTGGCACCCACGCTGGCAGCGCTGGCGGCGCACCGGATCACCAGCATGGCGCGATAGCCGGACGGGGCAACGCATGACGCTCGCCCCTCGCATCGGCAACGCCATCAGCATGCACGCAGCCATCGTGCCGTGGCCAGAGGGGCACCTCGGTGGCCTGCGTGTGCCTCAGGCCTGAGGCCCGCCCTCGCGCTTCAGCGCCATCGCCAGCACACGAGCCACGTGCATGGCATCGGTGTGGGCACCGTCCAGGATCTGGTGGCGGCAACTGGTGCCGTCGGCCACCACGATGGCATTAGCGGCGCGCTGGCGCACGGCCGGCAGCAGAGACAATTCGGCCATCGCCTTGGACGCCTCGTAGTGCTCGGCCTCGTAGCCAAAGCTGCCGGCCATGCCGCAGCAGGACGATTCCACCGCAGAGACCTTCAGGCCGGGGATCCAGCCAAGCACGGTCTGCACCGGCGTGAAGGCGTCGAATGCCTTTTGGTGGCAGTGGCCATGCACCACGGCCTCGCTCGTCTGCAGCGCATCGAGGTCCAGCGCGAGGCGGTCGGCTTTTTTCTCACGCACCAGGAACTCCTCGAACAGGAAGGCCTGCGCGGCCAGCTTCCTGGCCTCGTCGCCATAGCCATAGTTGAGGAACTCATCGCGCAAGGACAGCAGGCACGAAGGCTCCAGCCCGACGATCGGGATGTCGCGGTCCACATAGGGCTTGACCGCATCCAGCAAGCGCCGCGCCTCCTCCTTGGCCTGGTCCACCAGCCCCGCCGCGAGGAAGGTGCGGCCGCAGCACAAGGGGCGCTCGCCCTCGCGGCGGTTGAAATGCACCGTGTACCCCGCTGCCTCCAGCACCTGTTGCGCCGCCCGCGCGTTCTCTGGCTCCATGTAGTTGCTGAAGGTGTCGACGAAGAGCATGACTTCGCGGCCCGGCGTGCCTTGGTGCTTCGCCTTGGCCTTCGACAGGAACGAGGCCTTGAAGCGTGGCAACGAGCGCTGCGGTGCAAATCCCAGCGCCCGCTTCACCACGCCGGAGATACCGGGAATGCTGTCGGCCAGCGCGAGCAGCGCCGGGAAGCGGCTGGCCAGCGGCGCATAGCGCGGCATGAAGGCCACCATGCGTTCGCGCAGGGTGATGCCGTGCCGCCGGGTCCAGGCGTGGCGCGCCTCGATCTTGAACCTGGCCATGTCCACGCCCGTCGGGCAATCGCGCTTGCAGCCTTTGCAGGAGACGCACAGGTCCAGCGCTTCCTTGACTTCCACGCTGGCGAGCCCGTCGTCGCCCAGCTGGCCTGACACCGCCAGCCGCAGCGTATTGGCACGGCCGCGCGTGACGTGCTGCTCGTCCTTGGTCACGCGATAGCTCGGGCACATGGTGCCCGCGTCGAACTTGCGGCAGTGGCCGTTGTTGTTGCACATCTCTACCGCCGCGGCCAGGCCGCCGGCACGGTCGGTGCCAGTGCCGGGCGCCGTTTCCTCGCCGCTCAACGGGTTGCGGCTGACATTCCACGCGGACCAGTCGAGCGCCGGCGTGAGCGGCAAGGCGGCATAGCCCGGCGCGAAGCGGAAGTTCTCGCGTGCGTCCATCTTCGGCGGCCGTACGATCTTGTCCGGGTTGAAGCGGTTGTCCGGATCGAACAACGCCTTGATCTCGCCGAAAGCGGCGTTGATGCGCGGGCCGTACTGCCAGGCCACCCACTCGCCGCGGCACAGGCCGTCGCCGTGTTCGCCGGAATACGCACCCTTGTATTCACGCACCAGCTCCGCCGCTTCCTCGGCAATCTCGCGCATGCGCACCGCGCCGTCGCGCCGCATGTCCAGGATCGGGCGCACATGCAGCGTGCCCACGCTGGCATGGGCGTACCAGGTGCCTTCGGTCTCGTGCTTGTGGAACACGGCGGTGAGCCGGCGCGTGTACTCGGCCAGGTGCTCCAGCGGCACGGCGCAATCCTCGATGAAGGAGACCGGCTTGCCGTCACCCTTCATGCTCATCATGATATTGAGACCGGCCTTGCGCACATCCCACAGCGCCTTCTGGGATTTGGCGTCGGGCATCTTGACCACGGATCCCGGCAGGCCCAGATCGCTCATCAGCCTCGCCAGATCGTCCAGTTGTGCCAGCAGCGCGCTGTGCTCCTCCCCCGCGAACTCGACCAGCAGGATAGCCTGCGGCTCGCCCGACAAGGCGCTCTCGATGACGGGGCGAAACGCCGGGTTCTCCATCGACAGGTCGATCATGGTGCGATCCACCAGTTCCACCGCAACCGGCTTGAGCTTGACGATATGCTGCGTCATGTCCATGGCCTGGTAGAACGTGGGGAAGTTCACCACGCCCAACACCTTGTGCCGCGGCAGCGCAGACAGCTTCAGCGTGACCTGGCGGCTATAGGCCAGCGTGCCTTCGGAGCCCACCAGGATATGCGAGAGATTGGCGTAGCCGTCGTCGGTGTAGGCGCGCGGGTTCTGGCATTCGAACAGGTCGATGTTGTAGCCGGCCACACGGCGCAGCACCTTCGGCATGCGCTCGGCAATCTCGCCCTGCTCGCGCGTGGCGATGCGTTGCAAGCCCTTCAGGATGCCGTCCACGCGCGCATCGGCCACGGGTGCCTTCAGCGAGCCGAAATGGCATTGGCTGCCGTCGGCCAGCACCGCATCGATGCCCAGCACGTTGTGCACCATGTTGCCGTACTCGATGGAGCGCGAGCCGCATGAGTTATTGCCGGCCATGCCGCCGATGGTGCATTGCGCGCCCGTCGATACGTCCACCGGAAACCACAGGCCATGCGGCTTCAGCCAGGCGTTGAGGTGATCCAGCACGATGCCGGGCTCGACCGTGACGGTCGCGGCCACGGGATCGAAATCCACCACATTGTTCAGCCACTTGCTGTTGTCGATCACAAGCGCCTCGCCAACCGTCTGGCCGCACTGGCTGGTGCCAGCGCCGCGCGCCAGCACCGGGGCCTTTTCGTCGCGGGCGATCTCCAGCGCCAGCAACAGGTCCGCCTGGTCGCGCGGCACCACCACGCCGATAGGCGTGATCTGGTAGATAGAGGCATCGGTGGCGTAGCGGCCCCGGTTGGCGCGATCGAAGAACATGTCGCCGCGCAGTTCCTTGCGCAAGCGGGCCGACAGTGGCGACAGGGCCGGGCCGGCGCGGCCTTGCGACGGCACAAGATGGATCGGCTTGACGAGCAAAGGGGAGGAGGAATGATTCATGGCTTTCTACCAGGGCTTGTGTGGCGCGGTGCCGTGCCGGCGCGACTTGTCATGCGAGTTGTCATGCGAGGATCAATTCAACCGGCGGCAGGCCGGCGATCCGGCCCAGCGCCACGCCCGCCTGGGCGGGAAAATGCATGCCCGTGTAGGACCCGGTGGTCACCAGCGTGCCGTGCCCCAGCGTCATGCCGCGCATGGTGCAGTGGTTGACGATCCACGGGTTTTCGGGTCGGTTGGCATGTCTGCGTGGCTCAGGCGTGCAACGGCTTCGAGGCGGCCGCGGGCTCGGTTTCGAACTTGCTCTCGGGCTGCATGCGCAAGGCCAGCACCACGCCGATGCCCATCAGCACCATGCTGCCGATAAAGGGCAGCTCCCAGCTGCCGAAGCGGTCGATCAGGTAGCCCGAGAGCACCGGCGAGATGATCGCGGCCAGCGCGGAGCCGGAATTCATCATCCCGCTGGCGGTACCAGAATGCTCCGGCGCGATATCCATGGGGATCGCCCACATCGGCCCGATGGTCATCTCGGAGAAGAAGAAACCGGCGGCCAGGCAAGCCATCGAGACGTAGAGCTGGTGGGTAAACAACATAGGGATCAGCGACAGCATCGTCAGCAGCATGCAGACCGCCACCATCCAGCTGCGGGCGCGCTTCAGGCTACCGGTACGCTCAAAGAGCTTGTCGGTGACGATGCCGCCGAGCGTGTCGCCGAGCACGCCAGCGAAGAACACGGCGGAGGCGAAGATGGCGGACTTCTTCAGGTCCAGGTCGTAGCTATGCAGGAAGTACTGGGGAATCCAGCTCAGGAACAGCCACAGGGTCCAGGCGTAGCAGAAGTAGACGATGGTGACCGGCGCCATGCGCTTGAACAGGCGGCGCCAGGGCACGTTGCCAGCCTTCTTCTTGGCGGCGGGCATCGTTTCGAGTTCGTCCGCCGTCATGCGGGGATGATCCTTGGGGTGCTCGGTGAAGGTCACCGCCCACAACGCCACCCAGACCAGGCTGATTACGCCACAGATGTAAAACGATTCGCGCCAGCCGTAGACCGCCATGATGGCGACGACCGCGGCCGGGGCCACCGCGTTGCCTACCCGTGCGCAGGCATGGGTGATGCCCTGCGCGAAGCCGCGCTTTTCCTTGGGCACCCAGCGCGCCATGGCGGCGGTGGCCGCCGGAAACGTAGCGCCCTCGCCCAGGCCCAGCAGCAGGCGCGCGGCGAGCAGGGAAATCAGCCCGCCGGCAAAGCCCGTGAGCAAGGTGGCGATGGCCCAGAGCACGCCGCAGGCCATCAGGGTGCGCTTGGCGCCGAACCGGTCGCTGACCCAGCCGCCGATGATCTGGAACACCAGGTAGGGATAGGCAAAGGCCGAGAACACCAGCCCGATCTCGGTCTTGCTGAGGTTGAACTCCTGGCCAAAGCCGGCCGCGGCCGTGCTCACATTGACGCGGTCCAGGTAGGTGATGAAATACATGATGCATAGCATCCCCAGCACGACGCTGGTTGCGCGCAGGCGTTTCATGGCTTGTCTCCGTTTTTGTTCCTGCCCGCCCGGCGGGTGCCGGGGCCGGGGCAAATTCATCGCGGCCGGCTCTATGGCCGGTTCCCGCTCCTGCGCACAGGCGGCGGTATGGCTGCCTGACCAAAAAAAGGCAGCACGTCTGCCTGGCCTCACCCCAGGGGTGAAGCCATGCCTGCTTGCACTTGTTGTTGCGTTGCGGTGGTTCAGGAAGGCCGCCCGGCCCTCCTGCGCCGGCCTATGCCGCGGCCTTCAGCACCGGGGTATCCGCATGCGAGGCCAGGTACTCCATCGCCGCCACGACGCCGCTGGCGGCCACCGGCACGCCGGCGAGCTTCAGCCCCATCTCGCAGCCGGACAACGTGGCCATCAGCGTGAGGTCGTTGCAGTCGCCGAGATGGCCGATACGGAACATCTTGCCGCGCATCTTGCCCAGCGCCTGTCCCAGCGACATGTCGAAGCGTTCATAGATGCGCTTGCGCACTTCGTCGGCATCCACGCCGTCCGACATCATCACGCCCGTCAGCACCGGGCTGTACACGGCGGCATCCGCGCACTGGATCTCCAGGCCCCACGCCCGCACAGCGCGGCGGGTGGCTTCGGCCAGCCGCTGGTGCCGCGCGAACACGTTGTCCAGGCCCTCCTCCAGGATCATGTCCAGCGCTTCGGACAGGCCGTAGAGCAGATTGGTGTTGGGGGTGTACGGCCAGTAGCCGTTCTTGTTGGCTTCGATGATCTCGTCCCAGCCCCAGAACGCGCGCGGCAACTTTGCCGCCTTGCTGGCCGCGATGGCCTTGGGCGACAGCGCGTTGAAGCTGATCCCCGGCGGCAGCATCAGCCCCTTCTGCGAGCCCGACACCGTCACGTCCACGCCCCATTCGTCGTGGCGGTAGTCCGCCGAGGCCAGGCCGGAGATGGTGTCCACCAGCAGCAGCGCCGGGTGGCCGGCCGCGTCGATGGCGCGGCGCACCGCGGCGATGTTCGAGGTCACGCCGGTCGAGGTCTCGTTGTGCACCACGCACACCGCCTTGATGGCATGCGCACTGTCGGCGCGCAGGCGGGCTTCGATCATGTCGGCCTGCACGCCACGGCGCCAGCCCTCGATGCCCGGCAGCCCCAGGAATTCCGGCTTCAGCCCGAGCGCTTGCGCCATCTTCTGCCACAGCGTGGCGAAGTGACCCGTCTCGAACATCAGCACCGTGTCGCCCGGGCTCAGCGTGTTGGTCAGCGCTGCCTCCCAGGCGCCGGTGCCGGAGGCCGGATAGATGATGACCGGCTGCTCGGTCTTGAAGATCGTCTTGATGTCCGCCAGCACCTTGCGGCCCAGCGCGCCGAATTCCGGGCCGCGATGGTCGATGGTCGGGTAGCTCATCGCACGCAGGATCCGGTCAGGCACGGGGCTCGGGCCGGGGATCTGCAGGAAGTGGCGGCCAGCGGGATGGAAGTCGAGTTTGATCATGGGTTGTGCCTTTTTGTGAATTATGCATTTTGCATTCAAAATACTTTAGCAGACGAAACCCTTCGCATCCAAGCGCTGTTTTGGCCTGAACACTGGGTGTTTACCCCGAAACTGGGCGCCTGCCAAGAGATGCAGTAGAATGCGAAAAACGCAAAGATAAGGACTTTGAATGCAGAATCCATCTGGCGGCGACCTCACGCGCCCTGCAGCGGTCCTCCCCAAGGTCGAGCGCCAACGGCTGCACGACACCGTGGTCGAGCACCTGCGCCGGTTCATCGTGGAAGGCGTGCTGTCCCCGGGCATGAAGCTCAACGAACGCGAGCTGTGCGAAACGCTGGGTATTTCCCGCACGCCGCTGCGCGAGGCGTTCAAGGTGCTGGCGGCGGAAGGCCTGATCGAGATCTCGCCCAACCGGGGCGCCAGCGTCTCGCGCATGACGGAGGCGGAAGTCTGGGAGACGTTCGAGCTGATGAGCGGCCTGGAGGCATTCTCGGGCGAGCTGGCTTGCGAGCGCATCACGCCGGCCGAGCTGGCCGAGATCAAGGCGCTGCATTATTCGATGCTGGCCTGCCGCGTGCAGAACGACCTGCCGGGCTACTACAGCCGCAACCAGGAAATCCACGACCGCATCAACGAGGCGGCGCGCAACGCTACGCTGCGCCAGACCTACCAGGGCATCAACCGCCGCCTGAAGGCGCTGCGCTTTCGCTCCAACCACCAGACGGACAAGTGGGACCGCGCCGTGCACGATCACGAAGACATGATCAAGGCACTGGAGGCACGTGACGGCAAGCTGCTAGGCGCTATCCTCAAACGCCACTTGCTGGAAAAGCGCGACGCCATCATGCAGATCCATCAGGATCCGATCGGCGACCCGCCCACCCCGAACGACTAGACGAGCGCCCGTTTGCCGATAAAACCATGCCCGCGCCCGGGCATGGTGGTCGACGGGTGGTCGACGCGTCAAAGCGCGGTGCGCCTTGATGGTGCCCACGTCCGCATGGCGCTGCGCGACGCGTATCTTCTGCCGCACAAGCTCCTTTTGCCAATGCGATTTGCGAGGGATGCAGCGCAAAAAGGCCTCTTCGCTTGCGGCATGTTTCTTGCGAAGCATGCGGGGGTGCTGCCATGCGCGCACGAGATGCGCACGAGATGCGTACGACGGGAAGGCGCCCATCATCGCGCCACTGCGTAAGGGTGGCAGCGCACTGCGGTGTCAGACGGTCCCCGATTGCCATGCGCGATAGCAGGACCAGAAGAGAGGTATCCGTTATCGGTAAGAACCCCACAGGAGATCGCCATGACAGCCCATAACATCCACGTTTTGCCGCATGGCACCGGCTGGGACGTGATCCAGGAGGGCGCGAGGTATGCCAACTCGCATCACGCGTCCCAGGAAGAAGCCGTGGAGGCGGGTATCCGGGATGCCCAGCGCGAGCAGGTCGAGTTATTGATTCACGGGCTGGACGGACAGATCCGTGCCCGCAACAGCTTTGCGCATGATCCTCGCTCGACGATATAGAGCGGAATGCGGGACCGAGCGATGAAGACTTTTTTACCTGTGTTGCAGGATTCGGTGCAGGGGCACAGCGGGTTTCGCACGGCTCAGCTGGCGCGGTCCACAGGCATATGGTTTGCTTCATGCAAGTAGCTGCCTGGGCTGGTGCCCGACGGCAGCCACTCCCATTGACCGCTTAAAGGACGCCTGAAAGGACGCCTGAACGAAGGAGACCTCCCATGCCCGCAAAATCCAAGGCACAGCAAATGGCCGCCGGCGTTGCGCTCTCTGCAAAGCGTGGCGACAGGAAGGCCAGTACATTGAAAGGCGCTTCCAGATCAATGGTCAAGTCGATGAGCGAAGCCGAGCTGCACGACATGGCCTCCACCAGCCAGAAGGGCAAGCCAGGGCATAAGTCCAAGTCCTGACGCGCCGCCCGCCGCGAGGGCCATGGCAAGCAATGAAGCCACCGCACATCGGTGGCTTCATGCATTCAGGGGCAAATTCAGGGGCTGGCGTTCTACGTGCCGTTCTTGTCGCCCGTGCTGGCCACCGTTGCCGCCTGCGCTGGCACCCCCTGTGCCGGCGCAGGCGGCGCACCGCTGATCTTGGGCACGCACTCGGAGCGGAACCATGCAACGGTGATCGGCTCCCCGGCCATCAAGCGCTTCGCGGTCGGCACAACCTGCTCGCCAATCAGCATCCCAAGCAGCCCGATCAGGGCAATGGCGGGCGGGGCCGGCGAGCGGACCTGCAACAGCGCATAGATGATGCCGACCAGAATCCCCGCGCCGAACGAAACAAGAAACAGCTTCATGTCGCTTCTCCCTGGAAGTAGCCTCTGTTCACGATGGTGGTGCGGGCCGAAGGGTGCCCACTGCCATCAAAACGCCCAGCAGGAGCAACCCGGCGCGCCCCAGAACCCGCGATGATCCGACACCGGCGCACTGGTCTGCCACGCACCCGCGTGCGCATGGCCATGCACGCCGCAGGCGCTCGCGCAGCCGCAGCCGGCCGTCACGGCCAGCGCCTGTGCGCCTGGCGCTCGCCGTGGCTGATAGCCGCCAAAGGCGCGCACCGGCGCCCAGTCCGGCATGGCGGGCGGCAGCGGTGGCGCCAGCTTGCCGAAGTCGCCATCGCCGTACACGACCTTGCCGCCCAGCACGGTCAGCACGGAGGTGATGTCCTGGATCTCGTCGCCCGGCACGGAGAAATAATCGCTCGACAGCACCGCCAGGTCGGCCATCTGCCCGGCCTGGATCTGGCCCTTCTTGCCTTCTTCCGAGGAGAACCACGTATTGGCCTCGGTCCACAGGCGCAGCGCGGCTTCGCGGTCAAGCAGGTTGGCCTGCGGATACAGCGAAAGGCCGCCCAGCGTCTTGCCAGTGACCAGCCAGGACAGCGACACCCAGGGGTTGTACGATGCCACGCGCGTGGCATCGGTGCCGCCGCCGACCTTGACCCCGCGCTCCAGCATGCGCTTGATGGGCGGCGTGCTCTCGGCGGCCTTGGCACCGTAGCGCTCCACGAAGTACTCGCCCTGGTACGCCATGCGGTGTTGCACGGCAATCCCGCCGCCGAGCGCGGCAATGCGGTCGATGTTGCGATCGGTGATGGTCTCGGCGTGGTCGAAGAACCAGTGCAGCCCGTCGAGGGGCACGTCCCTCGCTACTTTTTCGTAGACGTCCAGCGCGCGGGAGATGGTCTCGTCATAGGTGGCGTGCAGCCGCCAGGGCCAGCGGTTTTCCGCCAGCAGCCGGATCACCGGCTCCAGGTCGCTCTCCATCGATGGCGGCATCTCGGGACGCTCGACACGAAAGTCTTCGAAGTCCGCTGCGCTATAGACCAGCATTTCCCCGGCGCCGTTGTGCCGATAGACGTCGTCGCCCTGCCCCGGCCTGACCTTGCCGGCCCAGGTCTTGAAATCGCTGAGCTCGTCCTTGGGCTTTTGCGTGAAGAGGTTGTAGGCCAGCCGGATGGTCAGCAGCCCTTCGGCATGCAGGGACTCGATGATGCTGTAGTCCTCCGGATAATTCTGGAAGCCGCCGCCGGCATCGATCACGCCGGTGACGCCAAGCCGGTTGACCTCGCGCATGAAATGCCGCGTGGAGTTCTTCTGGTATTCGGGCGGCAGCTTGGGGCCCTTGGCCAGCGTCGCGTAGAGAATGGTCGCATTAGGCTTGGCCAGCAGCAGCCCGGTGGGGTTTCCCAGGGCATCGCGCACGATCTCGCCGCCCGGCGGATTCGGCGTGTCCTTGGTGTAGCCCACGGTACGCAGCGCGGCGCCATTGAGGATGGCGCGGTCGTATAGGTGCAGGATGAACACCGGGGTATCCGGCGCGGCCGCGTTCAGCTCGTCGATGGTCGGCAAGCGCTTTTCCGCGAACTGCTGGTCGGTGAACCCGCCCACCACGCGCACCCATTGCGGTGCCGGTGTGCGCGCCACTTGCTCCTTGAGCATGCGCATGGCATCGGCCAGCGAGCGCACGCCATCCCAGCGCAACTCCATGTTGTAGTTCAGCCCACCGCGGATGATGTGCATGTGGCTGTCGATCAGCCCCGGCACGGCGCAGCGGCCATGCAGGTCGATCACCTGGGTGCCGCTGTCCGCCAGCGCCATCACATCCTGCCGCGTGCCCACGGCAATGAACTTGCCAGCACGGATGGCAACGGCGTCGGCCTGCGGGTTGGCGCGATCAAGCGTGGCAAAGCGCCCGTTCATCAGGATCAGTTCGGGCTTGGCGGTAGCATCCATGGTAAGGCTCCGGTCGATGGCAACGACACACGGCGGGGCCGCGGCAAAGCGGCGCCCGCCGGCTCGTGAAAGCGCTGTCTGGCGGCTAGCGCGCGGGCACTGCCGGCAGGGCCTCGTGCTTGTCGCTGGTACGTTGCTCGGCCTTGTGCACCATCGTGTAGGCGTAGTCCACGCCCATGCCATAAGCGCCGGAATGCTCCTTGACCAGTTTCATCACGGCGTCATAGGTGTCACGGTGCGCCCAGTCGCGTTGCCATTCGAGCAGGACCTGCTGCCAGGTCACGGGGACGACGCCGGCCTGGATCATGCGCTGCATGGCGTAGTCGTGCGCTTCCTTCGTAGTGCCGCCCGAGGCGTCGGCCACCATGTAGATTTCGTAGTTGCCCTCCGCCATCGCGCATAGCGCAAAGCTGTTGTTGCACACCTCGGTCCACAAGCCGGAGACGACAACCTTCTTGCGCCCGTTCGCCGCTAGCGCGTCGCGCACCTTCTGGTCATCCCAGGAGTTCATCGATGTGCGTTCAAGCAGCTTCTTGCCAGGAAATACATCGAGCAATTCCGGATAGGTGAACCCCGAAAAGCTCTCGGACTCCACGGTAGTGATCGTGGTGGGAATATTGAAGATCTTAGCGGCCTTGGCCAATCCGACCGTATTGTTCTTCAGGGCCTGCCGGTCCATGGATTGCACGCCGAAGGCCATTTGCGGCTGGTGATCGATGAAAATCAACTGACAGTTCTGCGGCGTCAATACCTCGAGCTTCGGGTTTGTCATGGTGGTTCTCCGATACGGACGTACGAATGGATTGAGGATGGGTGAGTCCCTCGCGTGGGATTCGCGTCGCGGGCGCGGCGCCCGCGCGCGGGCCCATGAAACGATGTGAAGCGCGCCCCGTGCTTTGAGCCTTACCAATATAGGAACTCTTTTCAAACCGGCCAGGCTTTTTCTTATGCGGCAGCGCGCACATTTTTCTTCGCCTTCAGCTCCGGCATGGAGTGGCGCGCTTCAATGATTTTTGTGATCCGGCCCTGTCGGGAATCGCCGTTGGCGACCATACTCTTCTAGCCTGGCGCATCGGGCGGAGCCATCCGCACGCGCCAATCGGGAGAAACGCCATGGAACGCCTGGCCGGAAAAGTCGCCATCATCACAGGTGCCAGCGGCGGCATCGGATTCGCTACGGCGAAGCTGTTTGCCGCCCAGGGCGCCAAGGTCGTCATCGGGGCGCGGCGCCAGGATGAGCTGGACCAACTGGCCGCGCAGATCCGCGCGGCCGGCGGCGAAGCCGTCGCGCTGGCTGGCGATGTGCGCGCGGAGGACTATGCCAAGGCGCTGGTCGCGCTGGCGGTCGAGCGCTACGGGAGGCTGGATGTCGCGTTCAACAACGCGGGCACGCTAGGAGAATCCGGCCCCAGCACAGGTGTCTCCGAAGCGGGCTGGAACGACGCCATCGCCATCAACCTGACGGGCGCCTTCCTGGGGGCCAAGCACCAGATCGCGCAAATGCTCAAGAACGGCGGTGGCTCGGTGATCTTCACCTCGACGTTCGTCGGCTACAGCTTTGCGTTCCCCGGCGTGGCAGCGTATGCGGCGAGCAAAGCGGGCCTGATCGGCCTGACCCAGGCGCTGGCCGCCGAGTTCGGGCCGCAAGGGGTGCGTGTCAATGCGATACTGCCGGGGGCGGTGGACACCGACATGTACCGCAGCATGAACAGCACGGCGGAGTCCCAGTCCTTTATCACCAACCTCCACGCCCTCAAGCGCGTGGCCAGCGCGGACGAACTGGCCCGTTCGGTGCTGTACCTGGCATCTGACGATTCAGCCTTCGTGACCGGTACAGCATCCCTGGTGGATGGTGGTGCATCGATCACCCGTACCTGAGCAAAGGCTCGAAAGCCACGACACCAGCAACGCGTTCCGATGCCCATCACTGCGCCACTCTCCTCCAAGCTTGCCCTGATCTCGGCCCAAGGATTCGCGTTCCGCGAAAGCCGCCAGCCGGACTACCGCGTCGAATGGCATACGCACGATTGCGCCATGCTGCTGTGGCCGCGCCTGGGCAGGCTCAAGAGTGCGTGGATGGCGCCAGGCCATGATTCCGATCGCGCCCCAGGCCTCGCAAACTCCCGCGCCGCAAAGCTGGTCCGGGGCTCGGCCGTCTTGCTTCCCGTTTGTGCCGCGCACCTCACCGTCTCGGACTCGGGCCGGCAACAACACGGGGAGCTGTACCTGCAGCCCGACAGCCTGCGCGAGTGCCGGCACTTCGGGGCCCTCCGTCTGGACGGCGCCACCATCGCCATGCTGGATGCCCTGCTGGCGCCGACCCTCACCACGGCCAGCGCCGCGCTATTGGTGCGCGCGATCGTTGCGCAAGTGCTATCGAGCCGGCCGCTGGCCTTGCCGCCAGCGCCCGTCTCCATCGGGAGCAGGATGGTGCAGTGCTACATGCGCGCATTGGAATACGAGGCCGCGCTCCCCGCCGTGGAAGCAGTGGCTTGCGAGCTCGGCGTCACAACGCGCCAGCTTCAACGCGCCGCGCAAGAGGAATTCGGCGCCAGTCCCGTCAGCATCCGGCGCAGGCTGCTGGCAGCGCACGCCAGGGCATTGCTGAGCGAGGGGCATTCACTGGCCCGGGTCAGCGAGCGGCTTGGATTCGCTACCAGCGGGCACCTCTCCAGGCTATTGCGGACGGCCGGCGAGCAAACCCGTGAGCCAACCGTCCGACAACGCGCTTAGCCGGCCAGCGCCCACGCATCAATCTCGATTTCGATCCAGGCATGGCTCGGCAGGCTCGCCACGCCAACCGCGCTGCGGGCAGGCAGCAACTGGCCGGGAAACGCCACGCACAGCACGGCCGAGGCCGCGTCCAGCACCGCGGGATGGTGCGCGAAATCCGCCGATGCACGAATGAAGCCGCGCAAGCGCATCACTTGTGCCACCCGGTCCAGCTGGCCGCCGCAAGCATCCCGCAGCGCCGCCAGCGCATTCAGCATGGCCACTTCGGCGGCAAGGCGCGCGCCGGCCACGTCGTACTCGCCGTGGCAAATGCCCGCGATGGCTATCCCATCTTGCCGGCAGGTCTGGCCGCTGATGGCAATCCATCGCCCAGCCTGCCCGGACACCATGCAGGAAGGGGCATACATGCCGCGCGGCACGGGCGCGCTCGGCAATGCAAAGCCGGCGGCTGCCAGCCGGGCCTCCGGAGATGCATGGCTCACGGCGCCTCCCATTCCACGTTGCCGCTTAACCAGCAACCATCGCTCCCCCCTTCCCGCGAATACCGAGGGCTCACCTGGATCTCGGACGGGCAGCCCATGGCTTCGCCTTGCACGACGGTAACCGCTTGCGAGCCAGCACCGTCGTTGGCAAACGCGCCCGACGCAATCAGATGCCCCCAGAGCGCGGACGCGGCGATGCCCGTCGCCGCGTCCTCCGGGTAGCCAGAGGATTTGGGGAACTGCCGGGCATGCACAACGTGCGGCACCGTCGCATCCATCGCAAACGGATAGAGCCCCGTGGAACCGATCGACTCGCACAGCGCTGCCATCGCGTCGAAATCCGGCTGCAACCGGTTGAGCGCCGCCACGTCCGGCAGTCCCACCAGGGTCTTGACCCGGCTGGTGGATGCGTTGGTCATGGCGTAGTACGCGGCGTCGGCCGGCAAACGAAGCACGTCGGCCACGCGCTGGCGCTCCGGCTCCGACAGCGCACGGCTATTGACGGGCGGCTGCGAGATCCAGGCGCGCTGGTGCGCTTCGTCCCACCGCGCGATGACCGGGCCGCTCAAGGTCTCCACCCGTGCCGTGGGGCGGGTCCAGCGTTTCCATTGGCGCAGCGCCCAGAGCGTGCCGACGGTGGCGTGCCCGCACATTTCCATCTCGTGCTGCGGGACAAAGAAGCGCAGGCGCCAGTCGAAACGGCTATCGCTCGGCGGCAGGATAAAGGCGGATTCATGTCCATGGCTGAGCGCCACTTGCTGCATGGCAGCGTCGGACATGCCGCGCGCATCGGCGACAAGGGGAACCGGGTTGCCGCCACGGGCCGCGTTCGCACCGCGCACAAACACGCGCATGACCGTGACCGCGCCGGACGTAGTGGGCATGCTGATCGAGGCGGGCTTATTCAACGGTGGCCCCCACGGATCTGGCAATGGCGCCCCAGTACGGAATGTCCTTTTTCACCGTTGCCTGCATCTCGGCCGGCGTGCCCGGGTGAGCGGTAACGCCCTTGGTGGCCAGGTCGCGGGCCACGTCGCGCTGCGAGAGCACCTTGTTCAGCGCCGCATTGAAGCGGCTGACGATGGCCGGCGGCGTGCCCTTGGGAAAGGCCACGCCATACCAGAGCTGCTGCTCGAAATTGGCGATGCCCTGCCTGGCGAAGGTCGGCACGTCCGCCAGCAGCGGCGTAGGCGCGGTCGTGGCGATGGCCGTGATCTTCTGCGCTTTCACGTAAGGCGCCAGGCCGACCGGGTTATCGAACATCAACTGGACCTGCCCGCCCATCAGGTCGGTATAGGCCGGCGCCGCGCCGCGATACGGCACGTGGATCATGGGCACGTTCGCCAGCTTGCTGAACTGCTCTCCCATCAGGTGGGAGACCGTGCCCACGCCGACCGAGCCGAACGTGGGCTGCCCGCCTGCCGCCTTCAGCTTCTCCACCAGCCCCTTGACGTCCTTGGCCTGCAAGGACCGGTTGACCGCCAGCACATAGGGCGACGTGCCGATGAAACCCGCGTAGGCGAAGTCGCTGGCCGGGTCATACGCCAGCTTCGGGTACACGCTGACGCTGACCGCATGCGTGCTGGTGGTGACGACCCCGGCGGTGTAGCCATCCGGCGTGGCCCGCGCGACAAAGGTCGAGCCGATGGTGCCGCCGGCCCCGCTACGGTTGTCGATGACGACCGGCTGCCCGAGTTCCTTTTGCAGCAGCGGCTGGATCGACCGGATGACAAGGTCGGTGCCCCCGGCCGCCGGGAACGGGACGACCAGCGTGATGGGCCGGGCAGGCCAGCCCTGCGCAAAGGCCGTCCCGAAGCTCAGGGCGGCAAGGATGGCGGCCAAAGCCCCGCGGGCTCCGTAAAACAGAAAAGGTCGATGGAAAGGTCGGTAAGGCAGTCGTGGCGCAGATGACATGGCGTTCTCCCTGGATGGAAGCAACGAGTCTATTGAGGCGCCCTGGGCGGGCCAAACCCGGATGCGACAAGCGGCAAGCCCAAATGCGACACGCGCGCCGCGCGGCCCCGCGCGTTCTACGACCTGGTGGTCGAGGCGGCCATCGTCCGGCCGGGCCCGGTGCAAAGCGGCATGGTGCATCCTTACTGCGCCGCCGGCAGGGACTCGAGCCGGCCACTTATTCCAGCATCGCCATGGAGAAAGCGCTATCGCGCACGCTCGGCGTGCTGATCTTCCAGGAACAGGTCATGCAGGTGGCCATGAACGCGTTCCCCGCCCTCGCCTCAACCCGCCGAGCTGGCGGGAAGCACTGAAACGCGCACGCTGGTAATGCCCAGCGGCTCGCGCCCGGCCGCATCCGCCACAACCGTCCACGCCTTCAGCGTCTCGGCGGCCGACTGCAACAGCGCCGCGCCCGAAGCGGACGCCTGATCCAGCCCCAGCAGCACCTCGAACGAGGCGCTGCGCTCGCCCGCCGCCTGCAGCCGTGCATCCAGGTCGCCCAGCAAGGCGTACACGGCATTGGCCAGCTGCTGCACAAAACCGCGCTGGAGGCCAAGTGACTGGTACTGCGGGCGAATCCACGACTCGACCAGCGTAACGAAGATCACGCCGGTTTCGTCGGCGTTGATCTCGAACGCGCAGTACCCGACCGGATCCAGGTCCCGCGCGAGGATCAGGCGGTAGAACAGGACCTGGCCGCAAACCTCATCGGTGTCCATGTCCATCTCGAACGCCTGGCCCGGCTCCCAGTCCTCGCTGGCGAGGATTTCGCCAATGTCCGGTTCGTCGCCCGCCGGCGAAGGCGCGACGAGGTGCGCGTCGAGCTGGGCGCGCAGCGCGGAGAGCACCTCGTCGCGCCCCGGCGCTTCCGGCGGCTCGGTGTAGATGGCGAACCGCTCTGCGTCGCCCGCCTCGGCAAAGGCGGTGCCCATCAAGGGCGCGAGTTGCAAAGGCAGCGGTTCCTGCAAGGCGTGGCGGAGGGTGTGGGTGTTGGTGGACGCGGTCATGGGCCTGAGAGTGCTTGAGAGTGCTTGAGGGTGCTTGAGAGTAAACGGCGTGCCGGCGACGAAGGCGCAAGCACAAAAAAGGCAGTGCCGAGTTTGCCACAGATATGGCGCGGCGAAGCTGCCGGATGGACCATCCCGCGAGATCCGTTGCGCATCCCTGTCAACGATCCCGCACTCCGAGGCGCCGCATGAGCAAGAGGCGAGTCGGCAGCGGCTGTGCCACAATCCCCCCGCCGGACGCAGACACTCCCCCACCAGATACCGGCCGGCCCACAGAAAAAGGAAGCCCATGTCCTCCCGCCGTCAATTCCTGAAGACAACGCCGCTGGCGGTTGTCGCCAGCCTCGCCGCCGCTTCGATGTCGCGTGGCGCTTACGCTGCCACGCCCACGCTCGACGAGAACGATCCGCAAGCGGTCAAGCTGGGCTACAAGGCGGATACCCGCAAGGTGGACCAGGCGAAGTATCCCAAGCATGCAGCCAGCCAGACCTGCGCCAATTGCCAGCTATTCCAGGAAGGCGCCAATGCGGCAACGGGTGCCTGCGTGCTCTTTGGCGACAAGCAGGTGGCTGCAGCCGGATGGTGCAGTTCGTGGGAACAGGGTTAATAGCAGGGTTAACAGCAGGGTTGACAGCTGGGGGTCGCAGGCTGAGCGCTCAGTTTTCCTGAGCGTTCCGGGGCGATGCCGGTGCCGTGCCTTGCGCCGGCGCTGCGCTGCGCTGCCTGTCTTGCGCATCCCACAAACGCCCGCGCGTGCGCGGATCGACGGGCAGCCGCTGCTGCATGGCTGCCTTGGCCAGCATATGGGCGCTGATCGGCGCGGTGAGAAACAGGAATGCGGTAATCAGCAACTCATGCAGGCTCAGGCCGTCGCCCTGGTTGCTGAAGAACACTACCGACGCCACCACCACGCCGCCAACGCCAAGCGTGGTCGACTTGGTCGGGCCGTGCAGGCGCATGAAGAAGTCAGGCAGCCGGAACAGCCCGATGGCGCCGACCAGGGTAAAGACGCTGCCGATCAGCAGCAGCGCACAGGTGGCGAGTTCCGCGACGGGGCTCATCAAATCCATTGGGTCTCCCGGTGCCGGTTACTTGAGTTCGATAATGTCGCCGCGCTGCAGGTACTTGGTCAGCGCGACGGTGCCGATAAAGCCCATCACCGCGATCAGCAGCGCAATCTCGAAGAACAGCGCCGAGCGCAGCCAGATGCCGAACACCACGATCAGCGCGATCGCATTGATATTGAGCGTATCGAGCGCCACGATGCGGTCGGGCAGGCCCGGGCCGCGCACCAGCCGGATAAAGGTCAGCAGGCAGGCAACCCCCAGGATCCCCAGCGAGATCGGTATTACGATGGCAAGCATTCAAATATCTCCCTTAACGGCGTCTCGTAGCGCGTCTTGATCAGCGCGATCAGCTTGGTTTCATCGTCAAGATCCAGCACATGCACCAGCAGGCGGCGGCGGTCGTCGCTGAGCTCGGCGCACAAGGTGCCCGGGCTGAGCGACACGATGCTGATCAGCGCGGACAGCGCCAGCTCGTGCTCGACATCGATCGGCACCTGGATAAAGGTCGGGCGCAGCCGGGATACCGGCCCCAGCACCAGAATGGCCACCTGCACATTGGCCACCACGATGTCGATGAGCACGTGCACGAACAAGCGCAGCATCAGGTCGGGACGGGACAGCCGCACCGGCCGCAGCCAGAGCCTTGACCCAATCCGCAGCGAGATGGCCCAGCCGAGGAAGGCACCCAGCGCCCAGTTGCCTGGCGACGCGCTATTGGTCAGCAGCAGCCAGATCGCCAGCAGTGCCAGGCTGAACCACGGATGCGGGAACCAGCGTTTCCACATGGCGTCAGCCTCCCCCGGGTGGCAGCACCGCGCGCAGGTATGCGCCACGGTCGAACAACTGGGCGGTGGTGTCAGCAAGATACTGGCTCAGCGGACGGGCGCACACCACCAGCGCCACGCTGCAGGCCAACAGGAACGCGCAGCAGCCCAGCTTCCAGCCGTCGGGCGCAATGCGCTGGTAGGCGCCATGGCGCTCGGGATCGTGATCCTGAGGCAGGCGCCACAACAGGCGCGTGCCCGTGCGGCTGACCGCGATCAGCAGCGCCAGGCTGGACAACAGGATGCAAGGCCACAACACGCCCGCCGCCGGCAGCGAGGCACTGCGCATGACCATGACCTTGCCGATGAAGCCGGATAACGGCGGCAGGCCGATCGCCGCCACCGCCGCGACCAGGAACAGCAAGCCGGCCAGCCGCGAGCCACGGACCACCGCCACCGGCTCGCGCGCCGAGGAGGGAAGCGGCGCCGGCTCCAGCGCGTCCGCCAGCAGGAACAGCGCCGCCGTGCACAGCGTGGTGCTGAGCAGGTAATACAGCGCGCCGGCCCAGCTTTGCGTGGTCTGCATCGACACGCTGGCCGCCAGCAGCCCTACCGATGCCAGCACGAGGTAGCAGGTCAGCGATTTCAGGTTCGGGGCGGCCAGCGCGCCAAGGGCGCCGAACGCCATGGTGGCAAGGGCCAGCCACCACACCCAGTCATGCAGGAACGCGCCCAGCATGCCATCCGGCGCATCGAAGACCAGCGCGGCGCAGCGCAGGATGGCGTAGATGCCCACCTTGGTCATGATGGCGAACAGCGCCGCGGCAGATCCCGTGGCGCTGGCATAGGCCTTGGGCAGCCAGAAGACCATGGGAAACAGCGCGGCCTTGAGCGCAAACACCAGCATCAGCATGACGCCCGCCGCCGTGGCCAGCGGCACATCGGACGGGGCCAGCCCGGCCAGGCGCACGCCCATATGCGCCATGTTGAGCGTGCCGCTCAGCCCGTACAGCACACCGATCGCGATCAGGAAGAAAGCGGATCCGGCCAGGTTCAGCACGACGTAATGCAGCCCGGCGCCGATGCGCGCGCGCCCGCCGCCATGCAAGAGCAAGGCATAGGAGGCGATCAGCAGGATCTCGAAGAAGACGAAGAGGTTGAACAGGTCGCCGGCCAGGAAGGCGCCGTTGAGCCCCATCAGCTGGAACTGGAACAGCGCATGGAAATGCCGCCCGAGGCGCGCGTCGCCCCGGCCCGCCGCCACCACGGCGGCCACGCCCAGCACCGCGGTCAGCAACAGCATCATGGCGCCCAGCCGGTCGAGCTGGAGCACGATGCCAAACGGCGCTGGCCAGTTCCCGATGTGATCGACCGTGATGGCGCCCGTGGCTGCCGCGCTGACCATGCACGCCGCGACCGGCAACAGCAGCAGCGTGACCACCGTGCTGAGCACGCGCTGGGCCCGGGACCAGCGCGCCGGCGCGGCCACCAGCAGGCCGCCGGCAAACATCGGCAGCAGGATGGGCAGGAGGATCGACAAATGGAGGCAGTGGGTCATCGGCCGGTCGCCCTGTCGGTGCTGGGGGTGCCGGCTGCCGGCGGCGCGCCCTGCGCCGAGCCCGCTTCCTTGCCGTCCACATGATCGCTGCCCGTGATGCCGAGCGAGCGAAGGGCCAGCACGACCGCGAAAGCTGTCATGGCAAAGCCGATGACGATGGCTGTCAGCACGAGGCCCTGCGGCAGCGGATCCGCATACTGCGCCCCCATGGCGATGACCGGCGGGCGGCCGGTGGAAAGCCGGCCCATCCCCAGCAGGAACAGGCTCACGGCGTACGAGATCAGCGCCAGCCCCACCACCACGGAAAACGTGCGCGCACGCAGCAGCAGGTAGATGCCGCAGGCCATCAGGATGCCGACCGTGCCGGCGTAGACGGCTTCCATCAGCCCCCCTCCTTCACATTGACGCGCTTGTCGCGCACGCCGAGGTGCGACACGATCAGCAAGGTCGTGCCCACCACCGTGAAATAAACGCCAAGGTCAAAAATCATGGCGCTCGCCAGTTCGATTTCTCCCAGCACCGGTATGTGGAAATGGCCGAAGGCCGTGGTCAGGAACGGGAAGCCGAACGCCCAGCTGCCCAGGCCCGTCAGCCCCGCCACCAGGATGCCGCCACCGGCCAGCGCGCGATAGTTCAGCGCGATGCGCGCCTCGGTCCACAGCACGCCGCTGGCCACGTACTGCAGCAGCAAGGCCACCGCCGTGATCAGCGAGGCGATAAAGCCGCCGCCCGGCAGGTTGTGCCCGCGCAGCAGCACGAAGACCGCGACCAGCATGGTCAGCGGCAGCATCAGGCGGGCCAGGATGGCGAGCAGCAAGGGATGGCTCTGGCTCGACCACGGCAGCCCGTTGGGCCCCGCTGGCGGCGCCGTCAGGCGCATGCCCTTGAGCAAGGCCTGCACCGCAAGGCCGGCGATCAGCAGCACGCAGATCTCGCCCATCGTATCGAAGCCCCGGAAGTCCACCAGGATCACGTTCACCACATTGTGGCCACCGCCGCCATCCACGCTGTTGGCCAGGAAGAACGAAGAGATGGAGTCATAGGGCCGCGTCATCACGGCGTAGGCCAGGATGGCCAGCAACGTACCGCCGCCCAGCGCCAGGCAACCATCGCGGACATGCCGGGCCACCGCGGACGAATCCGGCCGGTGAAAGGGCAGGAAGTACAAGGCCAGCACCAGCAGGAGGATCGTGACGACCTCGACCGAGACCTGCGTCAGCGCCAGGTCTGGCGCCGAGAATCGCGTGAACAGCAGCGCCACCAGCAAGCCGCTCACGCTCAGCAGGACCAGCGCGTTGAGCCGTTGCCGGTGGGCGATCACCACGCCGATCGCCGACAGGCCCAGCAAACCCATGCCCGCCACGGTCATGAGGTCGAGCGGGCTCGCCGGCACCGGGCCGGCCAGCGTGTCCAGGTCGGACAGGAAGGCGGCCGGAATCAGCAGCATGGCGGCCAGCATCCACGCCAGGTAGCCTTGCAGCGAACCATTCTCGAATGCGCCGGTGATGCGCCCGGCCATGCGCGCCAGGCTGTCGATGCCGGCCTCGAACGCATCGCGCGCGTTCAGGTGGGCAAAGCGCGCGTGCGTCCGATGAAAGGCGTTGCGCCGCAAGAAGAACAGCACGCCGCCGCAGCCCATCGAGACCAGGCTCATCAGCAGGGGCAGATTGAAGCCATGCCACAGGCTGAGGCTGTACTCCGGTAGCGGCCCGCCCAGCGTAACCAAGGCGGCAGTCGCCAGCAGCGGCCCCACCGTATACGCCGGGAACAGCCCCACCACGAGGCAGATGGCAACCAGCACCTCCACCGGGATCTTCATGGAGCGCGGCGGCTCATGCGGCGGATAGTTCGGCAGGTCGTCCGGCTTGCCACCGAAGAACACGCCGTAGATAAAGCGCAGCGAGTACGCCACCGTCAGCGCCCCGGCGAAGGTCGCCGCCGCCGGGATGATCCAGTTGAAATCGCCCAGCAGGCCCTGCGCGAGCGTCTCGCCAAAGAACATCTCCTTGCTCAGGAAGCCGTTGAACAGCGGCACGCCCGCCATCGAGAGCGACGCCACGATGGCCAGCAACGCGGTGTGCGGCATATAGCGGCGCAGGCCCCGCAGCCGTTGCAGGTCGCGCGTGCCGGTTTCATGATCGATGATGCCCGCCGCCATGAAAAGCGACGCCTTGAACACCGCATGGTTGATGATGTGGAACAGCGCGGCCACCGTGCTCATCTGCGTGTCCAGGCCGAACAGCAGCGTGATCAGGCCAAGATGGCTGATGGTGGAATACGCCAGCAGGCCTTTGAGGTCGCGCTGCAGCAAGGCCATGCCCGCGCCAGCCACCAGAGTGGCAAGGCCGGTGAGGCTCACCATGTAGAACCACCAGTTGGTGCCGTCCAGCACGGGATACAGCCGCGCCAGCAGGAAGACGCCGGCCTTGACCATCGTGGCGGAATGCAGATAGGCGGACACCGGCGTGGGCGCCGCCATCGCATGCGGCAGCCAGAAACTGAAGGGAAACTGCGCGGACTTGGTAAACGCCGCCAGCAGAATCAGGCTCAGCATCACCGGATACAGCGGGTGGCGCTGCACGATGCCGGCCTGGGCCAGCACCACGGAGAGTTCCATGCTGCCGCAGATATGCCCGAGCAACAGCACGCCGGCCAGCAAGGCCAGCCCGCCCCCACCGGTCACTGTCAGCGCCATGCGCGCGCCCTTGCGCGCGTCCGAGCGATAGGACCAAAAGCCGATCAGCAGGAACGACACAATGCTGGTCATCTCCCAGAACACCGCCAGCAGCAGCAGGTTGCTCGACAGCACCACGCCCAGCATCGCCGCCATGAACAGCAGCAGCAGGGAAAAGAAACGTACGGTGGATTCGCTGCGCGGCAGGTAATAGCGCGCATAGAGGATGACCAGCAAGCCGATGCCCAGCACCAGCAGCGCAAACACGTAGGCCAGGCCGTCAAGCCGCAGGCTAAGGCTTAGCCCGATGTCCTCGAGCCAGGGCTGGCGCCAGGCGATGGTGCGGCCGTCGAACACCTCGCCGCGCACGCTGAGCAGCAAGCCAAGGCCGATCAGCGGCGTGCCCACCACGATGGGCGCGGCCAGGAAGCGCGCGTGACGCCGCACCGGCAACAACAGCATCGCCGCCAGCAAGGGAAGCGCGATCAACCAGGCCATCACCATCGGCGGGCTCCGCAGGCGCGCCACGTGCTGCCGGCGACGGGGGCGTCAATGAGGTTCAAGGGGTTTTCGAGGGCGTTCAATGTGTCGGCGTCCTGGGAAGCTCCGTGGCGTTCATGGGGATGCGTGGCGGTCGTGGCCAGCGTGGCCTTCCGTCTCCATCTCTGTCTCTGTCTCCGGCCGGTTGACGACAAGCACCGGCACCTCCGATTTTGCAAGCAAGGCCGTGGCGACGGAGCCGAGCATGGCGTTGGCCAGCGCGCCGCGGCGCTTGGCCCCGACCACGATGGCGTCGGCGTCACGCTCCGTTGCCAAGCGCATGATCTCACGTGCCGGGTCGCCGATGAGCCAATGGCGATGGATTTCATGGGCGACCGGCGCAAGCACCGTGCTTGCCGCATCGAACGCACTAGCCGCCGCCGCGGTGTTTTCCAACGCAAGTTCCGCGCCCGGCCTCACCTGCCGGCCCGCCGCGCCCAGCGACCGGCAGACACGGGCCACGCGCACCACCAACGGCGGCGCGCCAGGCACGCCCGGGCGGCCTGGTTTCGCCGCGGCCGCCGTAGCATATTTTGCGCCACAACCACGCGCCTCCGGCTTGGCCCGCCATCCCGGATAAAGAATTCAGATCCGTCTCTCAAGAATGGAAAGCAGTTCCGCCAGTGGAAGGTGCCGATGCTGCAGGCTGTGAGCTGACACCGGGGGCGGACCTTGCCCGCTAGCCCAGGGCCGTAAACAACAGCCCCGCAAGGCCGAGCCCGACCGCCGCCAGCGCATCCCCCGCGATCAGCCCGCCACCCACCAGCGATGTCGTGCTCATGTCCTCGGGCAAGGCATCCGGCGCGTTCTCCTGCCGGCGCAAGCTATTGAGCACGCTGGCCACGACGCCGCCCAGCGCAAACCACGCCGAGGTGGGCAGGTTGACGAACCCGCCAAAGGACGAGGCATAGGGCGATGGCAGCACGACCGTATCCAGCAGGAAATCGGCAATGCCGCCGACCCTTCCCGCCTGCACAAAGCGCTGGTAGCGCGGCCAAGACTTGACCAGCAGGCGCAGCGCCGCGGTGGCCAGCCCAAGGCCGATGCCCAGCGCTACCGCCGTGCGCTGGTGCGGCAGGTCGGCGGTCAGGCCGCGCAATGCGCCGACGATCTTGTAGGTCATGGCCGAAGCCCAGTGATGGGGCTGCTCGCTGGCCGAGAGCACGGTCTGGTCGAGCGCCAGCTCCGGATACGCTCGCATGAACAGCCTGGCGAACAACACCGCCAGCACCGCGCCGGCAACGATGCCCGCCACCTGGAAGCGGAACTGCGCAGTGCGGTTCGTGCCGAGCCGCCAGCCGGTGGAGCGGTCTTGCTGCATGTCGCACGCCTCGCTGGTCGACACCAGCAGCACCGTCGCCGCGATCAGCCCGACATTCGGGTCGCGCAAACCCAGCGCGGCCATCAGGATCACGGACAGCACGAAGGCGGAAGAAATCGGGTTCTGGTCGACCATCCCCACCGAGATGCCGTTGACCATGGCGAACACGAACACCAGCAGCACCGCCAGTACCATGTAGCCCGCGGGCTGATGCAGCAGGCCCACACCCACCGCCACCACAGCCAGCCCCCAGAACAGCACCCATGCCACCACCCGCCACAGGCTGCCGCCGCTAGCCACCGCCGAGGGCCCCGGTCGCATCCTTCCTGGCAACTGCCGCCCATGCCGGTACACCTTGAGCAGGATCAGCGAGATATCGATCAGCGCGGCGCCCATGATCATGCCGAGCGCAATCAGGAACGTGATCTTGCGAAACGGGTCGCCCGGCGCCAGCCAGCCGATGGAGACAAAGAAGGGAATCAGCGCCCAGCCCGCCAGCCCGGCAACAAGCGCCGCCACGCCGATGCGGGCCCCGACGATCATGCCCGCGCCAAAGGTGGACGCGGACAGATCGATGGCGGCAAGCCGCTCCACACGGGCCGCGCCGATGCCGCTGACGATGCCCAGCACCGTACCGCCGGCCAGGCGCGACACCGATTGCCTGAGCAGCACCGGATCCGTCAGGGCGCGCAGGATATTGGCCACCGCCAGCCCGGAGGGAAACGTGAGTTGCAGCCGATCGACCAGGATCGGCGTGTACAGCATGCCTACGCCCACGCCGAACATGCCCACGCAAAGCATGTACAGCATCAACTGCCATATCGGCGGCTCGGGCAGGCCCATCCAGGTCATCGCCTGGATCACCACGGCCATGCCGCTCATGCCGGCCACCGACGCGGCAATGGTCTGGATATAGTTCGCGCCATGGCGGCCGTCCGCGCCATAGCCATAGGTCACCGTGGAGCCCAGGATGCCCGCCAGCACCTGCCCGCCCACGAAGAAGCCGAGCGAGAAGTTCATGTACGCCGCGGCGATCCCGCCCAGCGGGCCAAGGATGAAGACGCCGATGGCACCGAGCAGCGCATAGTATTTCCACCCGCCCTGCTCAGGCAGCCATGCCCAGCGCCGGCTCGTGCCCGTTGCGGCATCGAGCCTGTCGGCGGGTGCCGCCGAGGTAGCGTCTTGCGGTGGCCTGCCGACTGCCGTCATTGGCTTCCCCATGCGCGCTGGCCGCATCAGTGGCGGCTGGATCGAAGGAAAACGAAAAAAGGCCCACGCGGCGAAGACAACGCTGCTGGCGCTGCGCAGATGCTACCGCAAGCAGCGGGCTGCGAGCATGGCATGCGTGCGCAAGGGCACGCTAAGGCGCGAAGGAGATAAGGCGCAGAGGGGGTAAGGCGGACGAGGACTAGCAAAAAAAACCGGACACGAGACGTGTCCGGCAACCCATTTGCTGACTCAGATCGTGTCACTAACCCGAGATCTCAAATGATAACGATTATCATTTAAATACTCAAGGATGAATCGCATATCCAGAATCGCGTATCCAACTGCCGGAACTCTCAGGCCACCACCGCCATGCGCCGCGCCTGGCCCGCGCGATGGCGCCCGAACCGGAGCATGGTGGCGCCAGCAATCACCGCCGGAATCCCTACCATCAGGAACAGCGCCGGCATGGTAAGGCCCATCGACAACATGGTGCCGCCCCCGACCGAGCCAACCACCGAGCCCATCCGCCCCACGCCATTGGCCCAGCTCACGCCGGTGGCGCGGCAATCGGTGGGGTAGTAAGCCGCCGACAAGGCATTGGCGCCCACTTGCGAGCCTGAGATGCAGAAACCTGCGGCGAATACCGCCACACCCGCCAGCCAGGGCGCCGTGGTCAGGCTGCCGATGGCCGTGATGAACACACCTGCCAGCGCGTAGCTTGCGGCCAGCACATAGTGCGGGTTGGCCCGGTCCATCAGCCAGCCCAGCACGATGGCGCCGATGGTGCCGCCGACCTGGAACATCATGGTCACCAGCGCCGCCGTCTTGAGGGAGATCCCGGTCGCCCGCAGCAACGTGGGCAGCCAGCTGGACAGCAGGTAGATCACCAGCAGGCTCATGAAGAAGGTGAGCCACAGCAGCAAAGTGCCTCGCACCAGCTCGGGCTTGAACAGGTGCGCAACCGGCGAGCCGGGCGCGCGCTTGTCCGCCACCACGATGCTGCCAGGTGCGACACGCTCGCGCGGCGCGATCCGCTCCAGGATGGCCGCCACCTTTTCCGGGTGCTTGCCGCTGAGCACCAGGTAGCGGACCGACTCGGGCAGTTTCCACACCAGGAACGGCAGCAGCAGCAATGGCAGCACGCCACCCAACAGCAGCACGGAGCGCCAGCCGTGCTCCTCGATCAGGTTCGCCGAGGCCAGGCCGCCGAGTGCCGAGCCAATCGTGAAGCCGCAGAACATGGTCGTGACCAGGAAGGAGCGGCGCTTGGCCGGGCAGTATTCCGAGGTCAGCGTGATGGTATTGGGCATGGCGCCGCCCAGCCCCAGCCCGGTCAGGAAGCGCAGCGCCACCAGCCCCCACAGCGAGCCGGAGAACGCAGAGACCAGGCTCGCGATGCCAAAGAACAGCACGCAGAAGAGCAGCACGCTCTTGCGGCCGAAGCGGTCGGCCAGCGGGCCGAACAGGAATGCGCCGGCCATCAGGCCAGTCAGCCCGGCGCCAAACAGCGGCGCCAGGTGCGCCGGCGTGAGCTGCCATTCGGCGCGGATCGCGGGTGCGATAAAGCCGATCGCGGCGGTATCGAATCCGTCGATGGCGACAATCAAGAAGCAGAGCGCGACGATCGCGACCTGGAAGGCCGATAGCGGCTGGCGATCGATGAACTCGGTGATGCCGATGGATGGTTGAGTGGGCACAGCTGTCTCCTGCATTGTGTTTCGAAGCGGCCGATTTGCGATCGGCTCGCCCTTTTTTGTGGCCGTTCTCTGGCCAGCACTGCCCCTATCGCGCCCCTCCCAGGCAGTCTTGCGCGCGCCAGCCGTGCAGCCATTGCAGCGCGTCGTAGAACTGGTCCTGCGTGCGACCCACCCACAGCGAATTGCGCACCAGCCGCTCCACGCCCTTGGCGTGATACAGCCGGCCCATCTCGCGGGCGGAGTACAGGACGCGCGCGGTGCGCGGGATGCGCGCCTTCTCGTACAGGGCAAAGGCCGCCACGAAATCGCCGTCGGTCTCGGCCACGGCCGCGCCCAGCGTCACGGCGTCCTCCAGCGCCTGGCAGGCGCCCTGCGCGAGGTACTGCGTCATCGGGTGGGCGGCATCGCCCAGGATGGTGGCGCGGCCAAAGCTCCATTGCTCCACCGGGTCGCGGTCCGCGGTGGCCCAGCGCCGCCACGAGGTCGGCCGGTCCAGCATCTGGTGCGGGCGGGCGTGGATGCCCTCGAAGTACGACAGCACTTCTTCCTTGCTGCCATCGCGCACGCCCCAGACCTCTTTCTCGCGGCTATGGAAGGTCACCACCAGGTTGTACTGCTCGCCGCCGCGCAGCGGGTAGTGCACCAGATGGCAGTTGGGGCCGGCCCACACCACCGGCGCGTTGATCTGCAGGTCGGCCGGCATGTCGGCCACATCCACCACGGCGCGGTACACCACGTGGCCTGTTACGCGCGGTTCGTCGCCGAGCAAGGCCTGGCGCACGGCGGATTTCACGCCATCGCAGCCGATCACGGCATCGCCCTGGTGGCGTTCGCCGCGCTGGTCGATCACGGTGACGCCGCGCTCATCCTGCTCCAGCGCGCACACCGTGGTGGCGGTGCGGAACTGGATCAGCGGGTGGTCCTGCACGGCTTCCAGGATGGACAGGTGGATGTCGGCGCGATGGATCACCGCGTAGGGATTGCCGAAGCGCTGGCGATAGCGCTCGCCGACATCCACCTTGGCGACTTCGGTAGCGTCGATCGCATCCATCATCACCAGGTAGTCGGTGAAAACAGAGCGCTTGCGCGCGGCTTCGCCCACGCCCAGCGCATCCAGCGCGGCAAAGGCGTTGGCGCCAAGCTGGATGCCGGCGCCGATTTCGCCGATCTTCTCCGCCTGCTCCAGCAATTCAACGCGGATGCCCTGCCGGGCGAGCGCCAGTGCGGCGGCCAGGCCGCCGATGCCGCCGCCGACCACGATCACCTTGCGGTCCGTGCTGCGCGTGTTGTTCATGTTCGTCTCCTTGGGTGCGAGCCCGGCGGCCAATCCGGCCCGGTGCGCCCCCGTTGCGTTGGTTAGCGCGCCGTGTAGTCCGGCTGCCGCTGAGGTTCTGCCTGCTGGAAGGCCGGGTGCTCGCTGGCATGGCGGTACACTGCCATGGCGCGCTCGAAGCGCTCGGTGTCGCAGCCCATGCGCTGCGCATTGGCGATCTGCGGCACCAGGCAGCAGTCGGCCAGCGTGGGCTGGTCGCCGAAGCACCACGGGCCGCGCCCGTGCTGCGCGAGCAGCCGCTCTACCGCGCCCAGCCCGTCGTCCACCCAATGCCGGTACCAGGCGTCCTTTTGCTCCGGCGTCACGCCCAGCGTGTCCTGCAGGTAGCGCAGGATGCGCATGTTGTTGACCGGATGGATGTCGCAGGCAATCACATTGGCCAGCTCCAGCACGCGCGCGCGCAGCTCCGCCGCTTGCGGGATCAACCGCGGTTCCGGATGGCGGGCGTCGAGGTAGTCGATGATCGCCATCGACTGGCCCAGGTGAAAATCGCCATCCACCAGCGCCGGCACCACCGCCGAGGGATTGATGCCCGCCACATAGTCCGGGGCGCGATGCTCGCCCGCGCGGATATTGACCGGCCGGTAGTCGTGCGGCAGGCCCTTGAGCGCCAGCGCGATGCGCACCCGGTATGAGGTGGAGCTGTTGAAGAAGCTATAGATCTGCACGGTGAAGCCCTCTTTTTCGAAATCCCGAAATCTCGACGTCGTCAGGCCACGCGCACCGACAGCTCGCCCAGCCGCTCCACGCCGGCGACCATCAGGTCACCGGACTTGACGGCGCCAACGCCTTCGGGCGTGCCGGTGTAGATCAGGTCTCCCGCCTCCAGGCGGAAGTACCTGGACAGGTCCGCCACGGTCTCTGCCACCGACCAGATCAGGTGCGTCACGTCGCTGCGCTGCTTGTCGGCGCCGTTGACGGTCAGCCAGATCGCGGCCTGCTCGAAATGGCCCACGTCGGCGGCCGGATGGATCGGGCCGATCGGCGCCGAGGCGTCGAAGGCCTTGCCGATTTCCCACGGGCGGCCCATCTCGCGCATCTTCATCTGCAGGTCGCGGCGGGTCATGTCCAGGCCCACCGCATAGCCCCAGACGTGTTCCAGCGCCTGTTCCAGGGGAATATCCGCGCCGCCCTTGCCGATGGCGACGACCAGCTCGGATTCATAGTGGTAGTTGCTGGTCTGGGCCGGGTACGGCAGCGTCAGGGTCTCGCCGTAGGCGACCGGGATCACGGCATCGGCCGGCTTGCAGAAGAAGAACGGCGGCTCGCGGTCCGGATCGAAGCCCATCTCGCGGGCATGCGCGGCGTAGTTGCGGCCCACGCAGTAGACGCGGCGCACGGGAAACTGGTCGCTGGTGCCAACGACCGGCACGGCCACGGTAGCGGGAGGGGTAATGACAAAAGACATGGAAGACCTCAAGCAAGGAAATGGGAAAAGACAAAAAAGGACTGCGCCGGATCAGGTGCGCTCCTCGCGCAGCAGGTTGAGCGCGGACAGCACCGGGCGATCGGAATAGCTGAACAGCACCGTGTCCTCGACCGAAGCCAGTTGCACCGGCTGCCAGGACGGCACCACGAAGGTGTCGCGCGGCTCGAACTGGAACTGCGCCTCGCCGATGCGCACGGTGCCGCGCCCTTCCACCACGGAATAGACGGTGGCGTCGGTGCTGCGATACGTTTTGCCCTGAAAACCGGCCGGGAGGTATTGCATGAACGTGGCCATGGTCGGCATCGGCCAGCCGCCGGTAGCCGGGTTCACATAGCGCAGCTTCACGCCATCCCACGCATCGAGTTCGCCATTGCGGTAGAGCTGGTCGAGCGCCTCGCGGCTGCGGGCATAGGGGTAGCTGAAGATCGGCGAGGTGGGATCGGTCACGCGGTGGCGCACCGGCAGCATGTTGTGGCCGAAGCGGGCAAAGCTATCGCCTTCAGGACGCAGCACCGGCTGCGAGGCTTCCGGGTAGTTCTCCGCGAAGCCCGCATCCAGGTGCTGCAGCAGCGGGATGTCCAGCCCGTCGAGCCAGACCACCGGCTCGCCGCCATCCGCCACGCACGGGTTGCCGTGGTCATGCCAGGTCCACGATGGCGTGATGATGAAATCGCCCGGATGCATGGTGGTGCGCTCGCCGTTGACGGCGGTCCAGGCGCCACTGCCTTCCACGATAAAGCGCAGCGCGGACTGGGTATGGCGATGGCTGGGAGCGATCTCGCCCGGCAGGATCAACTGCAGGCCGGCATAGAGCGTGGAGGTGATGCTGGACTTCCCGGGCAGGCCGGGATTCTCCAGCACCAGCACGCGGCGCACGGCTTCTTCGGCGCTGATGACCTCGCCCGCCTGCATCACCAGCGGACGGATCTCGGCGTACTTCCAGATCGCCGGCTGCGCTTGCGGGCGGGGCTCGCGCGGGACCAGCGCGTGCAGCGATTCCCACAGGGGCGCCATCTGGTTGCGGCCGATGCGGCCGTAATAAGCGGAACGGTCTGCGCTCTTCTTTGCGTCTGGCATGGTTTTGTCTCCGATTCATCGCCCGGTCGGGGCGCTGAGCAGCCGCTGTGGGCTGCGAGGTGCGATGGAAGATTTATACGCCCGGAGATATACCTTGTAAAATGATGAATTCCTCTTATCCATATAGATATGGATATAGCTCAAAGGGAATACCCTGATGGATTGGACCCAGCGGCTCCGGCTGCGCAACTTGCAGATGCTGCTTAGCCTGGCGCAGACCGGAAACATGAGCCAGACGGCCACGGCGCTCAGCACCACGCAGCCCGCCTTGTCGAAGTGGCTCAAGGAACTCGAAGACGACATCGGGCTGCCGCTGTTCGAGCGCCACGCGCGCGGCCTGCGGCCAACGCCCTATGGCGAATCGATGATTGCCCACGCCAGGCGCATCGAGGCGCACCTGGACACCGCCCGCGACGACATGCAGGCCATGCGCGAAGGCGGCAGCGGGCTGGTGGTGATCGGCACCTCCGGCGCGTCGGCCGCCGATACCGTGCCGCTCGCCGTCACCTCGCTGCTGCAGCGCCTGCCGAAAGCCCATGTCCGGCTGGTGGAAAGCACGATGAACCTGCTGATGGCGCAACTGGCCCGGGGCGAGGTCGACATCGTGGTGGGCCGCTCCGCCCCGGAACTGCAGGACGGGCAGATGCGCGCCGAGGCGCTCTACATGGAGCCGATCCATTTCGTCACGCGCCCGCGGCATCCGCTCTTTGAGCTGGCCGGGCCTGGCTGGAGCGACCTGCAGGCATACCGGTGGATCGTCTGGCCGCGCGGCACGCCCATCCGCAATACGCTGGAGTCGGCGCTGAACGCGGCAGGCGAGAGCATGCCGGCCGATTGCGTGGAGTCGAACTCGGTCATCCTCAACCTGACCTTGCTCAACCACAGCAATATGATCGGCGTGGCCTCGCACCGGACCGCGCGGCGCCTGGAGCATCTTGGCGCCCTGCGCATCCTGCCGCTGCGGCTGGCGGGCTTTGGCTCGGTATCCATGTACTGGCGCGACGACGGCTTTGGCCGTATCGCGGTCAGCGCCGCGCTGGATGCCCTGCGGCGCGCGGCGGTGCGCTCGGTCGATGAAATCCCCGGCGACACGGACGGATGACGCCAGCCCGCGTGCCTTACCTGCAAGCCTCCAGTTGCCAGTCTCCGCCTTGCCACGCCACCAAGTGGGTCAGGCCCAGCGCGTCGAGGAAGCGCCGGTCGTGCGACGCCACCAGGATCGCGCCAGGATAGGCGCTCAAGGCCTGCTCCAGCGCGCGCACCGAATCGAGGTCGAGGTGATTGGTGGGCTCATCGAGCAAGAGCATCTGGGCAGGCTGCGCGGCCCACAAGGCGCAGGCAAGGGCCGCCTTCAGGCGCTCTCCCCCGCTCAGTACGCCGGAAGGCTGTCGCACCAGCTCCGCGCCAAGGCCGAGCAACGACAGATGGCTGCGCAGCACGCCCTCCTGCAAGGGGCTGTCCAACTCGCGCAGCCGCTCCAGTACGGACACGTCCGGCGGCAATAGCGATGCCGCCTGCTGGTCGAGCCAGGCACTGGGGACGCCCGCCGCGCAAGTCCCGGAAACCGGGTTCTCGATGCCGGCCAGCAGCTTGAGCAACGTCGTTTTGCCGCAGCCATTCGGCCCGGTCACGGCAACCCGCACCGGCCCCGACAGCGTCAGCTTGAGCGGCTTTGCGCCCGCCGGAAACGGCGGGATCGCGTCTTCCACGTGCACCACGCGCTTGCCCGCGGCGACTACCGCTGCCGGCAGCATCAGCGCCACCGGCGGGCCAGGCTCGATGCGCTGCGCGGCTTGCCGTACAGCGTCGTCCAGCGTTGCGCGGGCTTCCTGCTGGCGCCGCTGCTCGCGCCCGGAAAAAGCCTGCGCGCCATCCTTGAGCCGGCTGAGGTAGATGCCGGGCAGGTTGGCCGTCTTGCCCGCGCGGTCATTGCGCGCGGCACGGCGCTGATGGGCATCGTGCTGGCGCCGCAAGTCGCGCAAGGCCGAGCTGCGGCTGGTCCGCGCGTGATCCAGCGCGGCTTGCGCGGCTGCGGCCTCGGCGTCCCGCTGCGCCGCGTACAGCGTGTAATTGCCGCCGTAGTGGCGCAGGCCATCCGGCGTCAGCGCGACTATGTGATCCATTTCCTCCAGCAACTCGCGGTCGTGGCTGACCACCACCAGGCCGCCGCGCCATTGCCGCAACTGAGCGCGCAGCCATTGCCGGGCGACGAGGTCAAGGTGATTGCTGGGCTCATCGAGTACCAGTGCATCGGCCCCGGAAAGAAAGGCCCCCACCAGCGCCACGCGCGTGAGCTCGCCGCCGCTGAGGCTGCTGGCGAGCCGCTCCGGCGCCAGGTGACCCAGGCCGGCCGCCTCGCAAGCTTGCCGCAGCTGGTCGCGCAGGTCCCACCGCCCTTCCAGCAGGTCGAAGTCCGCGCCCTGCGCCTCGCCTCGCTCCACCCGGGCGATCGCATCAAAGGCCGGCGTCAGCCCCGCCACATCCGCCAGCGTCGCGCCTGGCGCCGGCCTTGCGTCTTGCGGCACATAGGCCACGGTGGCATTCCTGACAATGCGCCCGGTATCCGGCTTGACAAGGCCTGCCAGCAGCTTTGCCAGCACGCTCTTGCCGGTGCCGTTGCGGCCAACCAGGCCGATGCGCTCGGGCTGGAAGGTGTCGCTCAGGTCGTCCAGCAGCACCCGCCCATCGGGCAGCACCACGGTAACGTGGCGCAGGGATAGCCAGAACGCCGGCTGCGAACCTGAGTGGGAATCCAAGGGGGTGGCACCAGAAATGCCGCCGGACGGCGGCGCGGACAAAACCGCGAACGGAATCGATATGAAGTCAGCCATGCAAGCTCCAGACAAGACAGGTAGCGCGCCTGGAACCCGAGGGCTCGACAGACGCGAACAGTATTGAAGTGGGCTTACAGGATCATTTTGCGTTGACTCGGTAGATACGGGTGATGTGACCGGTCAGGCCCCGGCCGAGTTCCGTTCGGTGCGGCGAGCCCGCTCCGACGGCGGTAAATCCCACTACGTTAACAGCACTTTTTGCAGGGCCACGGTGCTTGCGTACGGCATCCGCGCCGGGGCCAACCCGGCCGACTGGCTCGGCACGATGTCCGCCAATCCGCTCTTGGCGCTGCGGTTCCAGGCCTGGGACGGGCACGATCTGCATTGACGTTGCGGATGGGTCATGGGCGGTCTCTACTTCATAGACAACGCATCACTAAATTTCCGTACATGGAAACTATGCAGTTTTGTGATCGTCATTTTGATTATTTCCATAAAGAGAAACTATATTGACTTCAGGGAGTACCACCCTTATAGTTTCCACATACGGAAACAACAAACCAAATTCTCCCTTGCCGGATACTTGTTTCCATATATGGAAACAATATTTCACGTACCGAAGGAGAGCCAAAGCGTATGTCCCGCCAGTTGCAAGCTTCGCTTCCGTTCGTTCAGCCGCGGATCGCCTCCCTTGACGAACTCGGCGCCCTCGTGCGCAACCGTCGTCTCAAGCAACAGCTTCGCATCGACGATGCGGCGAGTTTTTGTGGTGTATCGGCGAATCTGTTGTCGCGGCTGGAGAATGGCCGCCCCGTCCAGACCGACAAGCTTCTGCTTGTCCTTGCTGGGCTGGGATTGAGCATGATCCTGTGGCCCAAGGCGGCCGTCGCGGAGATCGCGCTTCCCGACGCTCCCCCCGAGAGTGCCTGATGACCACCCATCCGCTCTCTGTCTTCGATGGGAACGAGTTGGTGGGGACGGTCCACTACGACCCTCTCGCCGACAGTTTCTCGTTTGCGTACGACGAAGCCTGGCGGTCCGCCCCGCATCGCTACGCCCTGTCGCCGGCCATCCCGTTCGATACGCCAGCGAATTCCGCCAGCATCAGGCGCTTTATCGAGAACCTCCTTCCCGAAGGGCGGGCGCTGGACATCGCTTCGGCCTATGGGCAAGTCTCAAAGAACAACGTCTACGGCCTGATTCGACAGCTTGGGGGAGAAACCACGGGGGCGCTGAGCTTTCGTGCCGATGCCCCACCGCCGGTGGAAGTGCCTCGGCTACGCGAGATATCCACCGATGAGCTGAACTTGCGCATCCGCGATCGGGAACAGGTTCCTTTTTCTGTCTGGGACGGGCGGGTTCGCTTGTCCATTGCTGGCTACCAGGACAAGCTGGCCGTGTTCATGGATGGGGAGCGGCTATTCCTGGCCGACGGAGCCGGTGTCGCGTCGACGCACATCGTCAAGCCTGAGCCCGCGCAAGCTGCCACTATGTGCATGGTGGCGAATGAGCACTTCTGCATGACACTGGCAGCCCACCTCGGCTTGCCCGTTGCGCCTGTGTCAATGCGCCGTATCCCTAGCCCGATCTTGCTGGTCACGCGCTTCGACCGCGTGAAGGAAAACGGTGCTGTCAGGCGCTTGCATATTGTCGATGCGTGCCAGGCGCTGGATCTCCCCGTGAGCTACAAATACGAGCGGAATTTCGGCGCCACCAAGGACGTTGCCACAATTCGCGACGGCGTCAGCTTTGAGCGCTTGTTTTCATTGCGGGACAAGACGGTCGACCAGGCGATCGCCCAGCGCACGATGCTGCAATGGGCGATTTTCCAGCTCCTGATCGGCAACAGCGATGCGCACGGCAAGAACTTCTCATTCTTTTGCACGCAAGCCGGCCTGCGCCCAACGCCGTTCTACGACCTGGTCTCGGTGGTCCAGTACGACCAGTTCGTGCACGATCTGGCGATGGCCGTCGGCGATGAGTTCGACATGGCGAAGCTAACGCCGTTTGCACTAGCGGATTTCATGTCTCGCATCGGCATCCGCCGGCCCACGGCGGTCCGGATCATGACAAGCCTGGCGCGAGCCGCTGCCACCCATGCCGCCAGACAGGCCGAGGATGCCGTCTATGTCGGGGAAGAACGTGAGATAGTGCGCGCGATCGCTGCGCTGGTCCAGCGCCAGGCGGGCATTCTCGTCGGCATGGCTGCGCAGATCCTGGCGGTTGACGCCGCCCTGCTTTAACCTCGACCAACACCCTGCACGGCCCTCCCCATCACCCAGCCGCCCGCCGGCTCGACAAATGCCGTCCCGCATCCGGCGTGAGCCGGACATAGCCGATCAACGACACCAGCGTCAGCACGCCCGCGAAGAGAAACGCCCAGCGAAAATCGCCGAGCGTAAAGTGCGGCGCGTCACTGGCCTCGCCGCGCAGCGATGCGGCAATCCTCAGCGACAGCGAGCCAAACGCAATGCCAAGGCCGATCGACATCTGCTGGGCAGCATTCCATAGCGTATTGGCGCTGCTCATCTGCTTTTGCGGGATATCGGCGTAGGCCAGCGTGGCAAGCGTGGAAAACTGCATCGAGCGCGTCACGCCGTAGATAAACACCACGAACAGCACGATGGCGAGCGGCGTCTCGGGCGTGAGGAACCCGCACGCGACGATGAACACGCTGGCGAAGGCCACATCGACGATCGCGGTAGCGCGAAAGCCGTAGTGCTGCAGCACGCGCGTGGTCAGCGCCTTCATGCCGAGGTTGCCGAGCGCGCTGGCGAGCAGCAACAGCCCGGAGCGGAACGCGGACAGCCCGAAGCCGACCTGGAACAGCAACGGCATCAGGTACGGCACCGCGCCGATGCCGATGCGGGTGACGGATCCGGTGATCACCGTGACCGAGAACGTCGGCACCCGCAGCGTCGTGCAATCGAGCAGCGGATGCTCGCGCCCCGCGGCGTGGCGCACGGCGAGCACGCCCAGGGCGAGGCCGGCGGCCACAAAGGCGCCCGCCGTCGCCAGGCTGGAGCCTTGCTGGCTTGCCAGTTCCGTGCCGTACAGCACGAAGGTGAGCGTGGCGCCGCTGAGCAGGAAGCCAACGATATCGAGCGGCCTGGGCTCGCTCGCGCGCTCATTGCGGATCATCATGAAGGTGGCGATCAGCGCGGCAATGCCGAATGGCACGTTGAGCAGGAAGATCCAGCGCCAGGAGGCGTAGGTGGTGATGAACCCGCCGATCGGCGGCCCGACCACGGGCGCCACGATGGCGGGCCAGGTGATGGTGGAAATGGCCTTGATC
The DNA here is from genome assembly GCF_054589115.1 of Cupriavidus sp. 8B. NCBI lineage: Bacteria > Pseudomonadati > Pseudomonadota > Betaproteobacteria > Burkholderiales > Burkholderiaceae > Cupriavidus > Cupriavidus sp. 8B. The sequence goes on from NZ_BAAILO010000100.1 coordinate 77,010, forward strand.
AGTTGGCGCTTGTCGGTGTTGCGCACGACGATCAGCCGGCCGACCGGCACCATCATCGCGCCGCCAATGCCCTGCAACACGCGCGCCGCGGTGAACTCGAACAATCCGTTCGATGCGCCGCACAGCACCGAAGCCACCGTGAAGACAACGATCGCGCCGCCGAACACCGTCTTCGATCCGAAGCGATCGGCGATCCAGCCGCTGATCGGGATAAACACCGCCAGCGCCAGCATGTAGGCCGTCATGCCCAGGCTCAGGTCATTCGGCCCGACCCCGAACGACCGCGCCATCTGCGGCAACGCAGTGGCGAGCACGGTGGTATCGAGGTACTCCATGAAGAAGGTGGCTGCGACGAGATAGGGCAGGAATCTCATCGACGATGACTGGGTTTGCGTGTGGTCCATGGAGCGGCGGGTGCGGGGGATGCGTGTCTGCGCGGCGAAGCGGGTGGACCGCTTTTCGCCGCCGGAAAGCCATTTCAAGCCGGGATGGCAATCATACCGGGCATCGGCAATACACGTTTGCGCCGATCGCGGTGCCGGATCAATGCAGGAGCACTACGAAATCGCGGCAGCCGTCATGCCGCGCCTGCGCGCGCCGGGTCCTCGGCCTGGCGCTGCGGCACGCGCACCGGGTCGACATGGGTCATCACATTGAGCACGTCCGGAATCTGCATGGCGCTCAGGCGCGCCTCCACGGCAATACGGTGCCCCGCTTCCACCGTCATCGCCCCATCGATCTCCAGATGCACATCGACCAGGATCGCGTCGCCCATCTTGCGGGTCTTCAGGTCATGCAGGCCCCGCACGCCGGGCGTGGCCTGCATGGCCTGCCGGATCGCCTCGATGCTCTGCGCGTCCACGGCGCGGTCCATCAGGTCATGCAGGGCATCCCAGGAAAACTTCCAGCCCATCCTGGTCACCATCAGGCCGACCACCAGCGCGGCCACCGGGTCGAGCATGTGGTAGCCAAGCAGGTTGCCGCCGATGCCCACGGCGACCACCAGCGACGATGCCGCATCCGAGCGCGCGTGCCATGCGTTGGCAACCAGCATGCTGGAGCGCACCCGCTCGGCCACGGCGAGCATGTAGCGGAACAACGATTCCTTTGCCACCAGCGCGCCCAAGGCCACCCAGAGCGCGACACCCTTGACCGGCTGGATCAGCTCGGGATGCTCCAGCTTTTGCACGGCCGACCACAACATGCCGACGCCGACCGCGAGCAGCAGCAGGCCGATCGCCAGCGAGGCGGCGGTCTCGAAGCGCTGGTGGCCGTATTGGTGGTCGGCGTCCGCGCCCTTGCGGCTATGGTGGCTGGCAAACAGCACCACAAAGTCCGAGACCAGATCGGAGAGCGAATGAATCGCATCCGCGATCAACGCCTGCGAGCCAGCCACCACGCCCGCCAGCATCTGCATGCAGGTCAGCAGGATATTCACGGCCACGCTCACCCAGGTGCTGCGCCGCGCTGCCTGGGCCCTGGCAGGCGTTTCTACCTCGGCCTCGTCAACGACCTCATCAGCTTGCATCGATTGATGACTCCCGTTGTCCGGTTACCGCGTTGCCGCGCAAAGCGCGGCCGCGTCCCAGCCATTCTAGCCACTCGAACAGCGCCATCCCGGCCAGCATGGCCAGCACAAAGACCGCGGCTTGCCATGCGCCCGCGCCCAGCAGCACCAGCGCGGGCCCCGGGCAGATCCCCGCCAGTCCCCAGCCCACGCCGAACAACAGGCTACCACCGAGCAGGCGCCGGTCAATCCGGCGCGATGCCGGCAGCTGCATGGGCACGCCCAGCAGCGAGACGGCACGCCGCCGGGCGAAGGCGAACGCCACCACGCCCACCGCGATCGCGCCGCCCATCACCAGCGCCAGCGAGGGATCCCAGCGCCCCGCAAGGTCAAGGAATCCAAGCACCTTGCCCGGATTGGCCATGCCGGCCAGGATCAGCCCGAGGCCGAACACGAGGCCACAGGCCAGCGAGATCAACAAGGAAGAAAGCCGGTTCATGTCGCTCCTTATGCGCCCAGCAGGTGCCGTGCGACGAAGACTGTCGCAAAACCGGCCGCCATGAAGGCCGCGGTGGCCGCCAGCGAGCGCGGCGACAGCCGCGACAGCCCGCAGACGCCGTGCCCGCTGGTGCAGCCGGCGCCGTAGCGGGTACCCAGCCCCACCAGCAGGCCGGCCACGACCAGCAGGCCGGCGCCGGCATCGACCCGGCTCTCCGGCAGCGTGCCGAACAGGCGCCACAGCAGCGGTGCCGCCAGCAGGCCAAGCACAAAGGCAATACGCCAGCCAGTTTCTGCGCGCCTGGGCCGCAGCAAGCCCCCGACGATGCCGCTGATGCCCGCGATGCGCCCGTTGAATAGCACGAGCGCGGCGGCGGCCACGCCAATCAGCAGGCCACCGCCCAGCGCGGACCAGGGCGTGAAATGGGTCCAGTCAATGGTCATTGCCAGTGGCTCCTTCATCCATGGGGCAATACAAGGCGTAGAGTGTTTTGAGCACGGCCAGCACCCGTGCATCGGCAACCGCATAAAAGATCCGCTTGCCGTCGCGCCGGGTGTCGACCAGCCCTTGCGCACGCAGCACGCCGAGTTGTTGCGACAAGGTGGGTTGGTGGATGCCGAGCAGCGCTTCGAGCTCGCCCACCGACAACTCGCCCTGGCTGAGCTGGCAGAGCAGCAGCAGCCGGTCTTCATTGGCGAGAGCGCGCAACATGGCGGTGGCGTCGCCAGCGGCGGCGCGCATCGTGTCCAGGCTCAGGGAAGGAGAAACTGCTTGCATGGGTTCACCGAAGGCAGGGACGGAAGCCCGGCCTGCTAATCAATATACAGGCAAATATTATATTAAAACATATATTGATGCCAGCCGAGGCAGCCCTTCAGTGCGACATCAACACCGGAATGTCGGCGTGGCGCATCAGGGTGCGGGTGGTGCCGCCGGTGACCAGCTCAAGCAGCCGGGCGTGCCCATAGCCACCCGCCACCAGCAGATCGGCTTGCAAGTGCCGCACCGCCTCCAGCAGCAGCTGGCCCACCTGGTGGCTGCCTTGCACGGCGTGCATGACGCTGGTGACGCCCTGGCGCGCCAGGTGATCGCGCAGGCCGGCGTGCGCGCCTGGCACATCCGGCATGCCGTGGGTAGCTGAGTGGTCATGCGTGCTTGACGCCGACACCACGGTGACACGCTTGGCCAGGCGCAGCAGGGGCATCGCATCCGCCACGGCCCGGGCGGCTTCCCGCCCACCATCCCATGCGATGGCGACATGCTCGCAGGGCAGATGCCGTACGCCCGGTGGCACCAGCAGCACCGGCCGGCCGGTGTTGAGCAACACATATTCCGGGGTCTGTGCCACCAGCACGGGGATGGATTCCGGCCCGGGCAAGCGGGCCAGGACAACCAGGTCCGCCACCCGCCCTTGCTGGACCAGCGCCCAGCCCACGTCGTCCTCGATGACCCGGTGGGTGAAGCCCACGCCGGGCGCCGCTTCGCACATGGCCCGATGGAATGCGGCACTGGCTTCGGCGCCCTGCGCCAGCAACTGGCGCCGGGCCAGCTCCGCGTAGTATCCCGCCTCGTCGCCCGCGCCCCGGAACGGCTCCAGCCGCATGCCGGTGGCCGTCACACCGATCACATGGCCGGCCGAGCGTTGCGCCAGTTCCGCAGCAAGGTTGACGCGATCCGCACAGCTGGGGTCGGCACCGAGTTCGACCAGCACGGTCTTGAAATCCATGATGTTTTCCCTCCGATCAGGAGACCCCAGCGCACGGTTGCAGCCGTTTTTTGGACTCTACTCCGTGCGCGGGGCAGCGCAAGCGGGCAATGCGGGCATATTGCGGCAGATCAATGTCGACCCTGCCCTGCGCGGCCGCCGCGCAGGGCTAAGCAAGCGGCGGCGGCTCGATCTGGCTGGGCATGGGCGCCAGCGCGCGGATCAGCATGATGCTCATATCGGTGAACGCCAGCGTGCAACTGGCCAGCGTGCCCCGCCAGTGCGCATCGGCCAGCGTCAGGTTCTCCCACACCTCGACCGGATGCTCGGGCGGCACGCCCTGCGCCACCAGCCAGGCGGCGATATCGCCGGGCATGAAATCCCACGGGCGCGGAATCACGATGGCATTGCGCTGGTCCGCCAGCACATGCACCAGATGGCGCTTGAACGGTTCGAGGTCGCCGCGCCGGTGAAAGGTCAGGAAGGTGGTCTCGTCAAAGCAAACCTTGCCGCGCGCGGCCAGCACCTGGGCGGAAGAGATGCCGGGCACGGTATCCACCGGATGGCCGCATGCCCGCTCGACCCGCTCCAGGTACTGGAAGCCACTGAAATGCATGTCGCCCATGAACAGCACCACGCAGCGCCGGCCGCCATGGTGCTCGGCGGCAACCCAGCCAAGCCGCTCCACCTGGTCCTGGTATCCCATGGTGACGACCTGGGTAGCCGGCGGCACCAGCGGGCGGATGACGTCGATGACCGCGTCGAAGCCGGCCACGATGTCGGCGCCACGGATCAGCTCCGCCACGCCGTGGGTCAGGAAGTCGAGGTGCCCGGGGCCAACGCCGGCGCAGATGATCATGAAGGGTCCCGGTTCGAGCGGTGATGGGGACGGCGCGTGCATCGCCCCGTCAAGACAGGGCGCAATTATGCCAAGCGGTCGGACCACGAAGCCTGCGCCGGGGGACGCCTCGCGCAAAAAAAGACTTCAGGATCCGGTCCTGGATGCCGATAGCTGCATCAGAGCCGAGTCAATGTCCCGCGAGCCCTTCCGGGCAAGGCAGGCATTCTCGGTCGTTAGCGACGTTTACCTCACTCATGCCAGACAGAGACAAAGCGCTCAGCATAGCCGACCCTCATCAGTTGTTCCGCAACTCGCTCGAGCAAGCCACCGACGCCGTCTTCGTCCTGAACGCGGACGACAAGGTGATCTTCCTGAACGCTGCTGCGGAGGCCCTCTATGGCGCATCCCGAACGCAAGTCTTCGGCATGAACATGGAGGCGCTCGTGCAAAAGCTGCCGGATACCGACGCCGAGCGTGCCCAGCCCCTGCCCGCCGTCCAGATCCTGAGGCCGGATGGCGAGCTTCGCTTTGGCCATGTCGCGGAATCCAGCACCCGCCTGGGCGACGTCACGCTGCGCACGCTGCTGGTGAAGGTGCCCAGCCACCACGATGCCAGCCGCGACGATCACCCGCTGCTCTCCGTCATTGCCGACGAGATCGACAGCGCTGTGCTGGTGGTCGATGCTGACTGGCACATCGTGTACGCCAACGCCGGGCTCACGCGCATGCTGGGCTACAAGCCCTGCGAGCTAAAGGGGAAGACGCCGCGCGAGATATTGGCCGGCGAGTTCACCGACCCCGGCGTGATGCAACGCCTGCATGCCCAGCGCTCATCCCCGGGCGGCGAGCGCCACGAGGCGCTGGTGTACGCGCGCAACGGTAGCCCTCTCTGGGTCTGCGCCACCGTCCGCCACCTGGTCAGCGCTACCGGCGACCGGCACCACGGCATCGTCATCCTCACCGACATCACCCAGCAGCGGACCTACGAGATGCTGCAGCGAAAGGTGCTGCAAGCCATGGTGATGGAGCAGCCGCTGCCCGCCGTGATGGAGCTGATCTGCCAGGAAGTGCAACGCGTTGCACCGTCCGTGATCGCGTCCGTGCTGCGCGTGGACGCCGATGGCGGCATGCATCCGCTCGCCGCGCCCGACTTGCCGCCGGAATATTCGGCGGCGCTGGACGGCGTGATCATGGGACCATCCGTGGGTTCCTGCGGCACGGCGGCCTGGCTGGGCGAGCCGGTGATTGTCAGCGATATCGCCAACGATCCGCTATGGGCGGATTTTCGCGATCTCGCCCTGCCCCTTGGCCTCGCAGCATGCTGGTCCTATCCGATCAAGGCGAGCGATGGCCGCGTGCTTGCCACGCTGGCCTTCTACTGCCGCACCGTCCGCCAGCCCGATGCCTTCCACCAGCAACTGGCCGAGGTATGCGCCTCGCTATGCAAGCTCGCGTTCGAGCGCGAGGAAGCGGCGGAGCGGATCCTGCAACTCGACCACTACGACTCACTGACCGGCCTGCCCAACCGCAGCCTGTTGCAGATGCAGGCCGGCACCCTGTTGCTCGCGGCGCGCTCGGCGGGCACCACGCTCAGCGTGCTGTTCGTCGACCTGGACCGCTTCAAGCATATCAACGACTCGCTCGGCCACGTCGGCGGCGACAAGCTGCTGCGCGAGGTTGCGCAACGCCTTAGCGCGCACGCCGGGGACACCGCGCTGGTGGCGCGGCTGTCGGGCGACGAATTCGCGCTGGTGCTGCCTGACAGCGACCGCGCCCAGACCATTGCGGCGGGCAAGCGCATCCTGGCCGCGCTGCGCCAGCCGCTGCGCATCGACCACGCCAGCATTGCACCCTCGGCCAGCATCGGCATCAGCATGTTCCCGGCCGACGGCGATGCGCTTGACTACCTGCTGCACTGCGCCGAGATGGCCATGTACGACGCCAAGGCTGCGGGGCGCAACCTGTTCCGCTTCTTCAGCATCGAGATGAACTGGGCCGCGCAGGAACGCCTTGCGCTGGAGTCCGCACTGCGCGACGCCCTGCTCGCCGAGGAGCTTCATCTCAACTTCCAGCCCCAGGTGTTCCTGCGCGACGGGCGCCTCTACGGCCTGGAAGTGCTGGTCCGCTGGCACCACCCGCACTTTGGGACGGTGCCGCCCGACCGCTTCGTGCCGCTGGCCGAAGACAGCGGCCTGATCGGCACGCTGGATCGCTGGGTGCTGGAGCAATCGTGCGCGCAGCTAGCTGCCTGGCGCCGGGAAGGCCTGTCCGTACCCACGATCTCCGTCAATATCTCGCCCGCCAGCTTCCGCGACCCGGGCCTGCCGGCGCAAGTGGCCGAGACCCTGTCCCGCCATGGGCTGCCCGCGCAAGCGCTGGTTCTGGAAATGACCGAAGGGCTGCTGATGGAGGACGACGCCGGGCTGGCAGCCACTGTCGCCGCCATCCACGCGCAGGGCGTGCGCTTGTCCATGGACGACTTCGGCACGGGATATTCCAGCCTGGGCTATCTCAGGCAGTTGCCCGTGCACCAGCTCAAGCTGGACAAGAGCTTTGTGATCGACCTGGAAAGCGATGCCGCCGCCCGCGAACTGGCCAGCGCCGTCATCCGCATCGGCGACAGCTTGAAGCTCGCCGTGATCGCCGAAGGCGTGGAAAACGAAGCCCAGCGGCGCTTCCTGCTGTCGCAGGGATGCCATATGGGGCAAGGCTATCTGTTCTCGCGCCCGCTGGATGCCGTGGCGGTGGCGAAATGGATCGCCGCGCCGCGGGGGGTTGAGCGGGAGCCGGCGGAGCATGGAGAGCGGCATTCCCGGCGTTGAAGGGAAAAGCGGGGCAGCGCCCCGCTCTCGCGTCGCCTACCTGGCGGCGGCGCGCTTTTCCAGCAGCGGCTGGGCGACGCCCTGCACGCCCACCAGCCCGAGCACCGTGGTCAACCCGACCTGGGCGCCTTGCCAGGCGTTGGTCGGGTCGTACCACTCATCGCGGGCATGGAAGCCTCCGGTCTTGCCGCCGCTGCCGATGATGATGGCGGGAATGCCGAGCGCCATCGGCACGTTGGCGTCGGTGCTGCCGCCGCGCAGGCTGGGCGTGCCCTTGCCATAGCCCTTGATGGCGCGCACCGCCGCCTGCACGATGATGGCGTCCGGCGGCGTATGGCCCGCCGGACGGTCGCCGATCTGCTTGACCTGGTAGGTGATCTGGCTGGCGGCGTCGGCCGGATGCCAGCGGCGGTTTTCCTCGGCAACCCCGGCCTCGATGGCCGCCATGATCTGCTTTTCGGTTTCCAGCAGCGATGGCGTGGCGTTGGAGCGGATATCCACCGCCATGCGTGCATCGCCCGCAATCGCGTTGACTGACGTGCCGCCGCCCACCGTGCCCACCGTGAACGTGGTCTTGGGATCCTCGGGCGGGCGCACGTCGCTCACCTTGGCAATGGCCCGTCCCATCGCGTGGATGGCGCTGGGCAGGCCGAAAGCGCCGAAGCTATGGCCGCCCAGGCCGCGGAACGTCACCTCGTAACGATGGCTGCCGGTGCCGAGCGACAGCACCCGGTCACCCACGCCCGGCTCCAGCCCGACCATGCCGTCGATATCCGGGTGGTCGCGGAACACGGCCTTCATGCCGCGCAGGTTGCCCAGCTCTTCCTCGCCCACATTGCCAACGAACACCAGGTCGCCCACGGTGCGCACCTGGTTGTCGTTGAGCACCTTGAGCCATGACAACAGGACCGTCAGCCCGCGCGTGTCATCCGAGATGCCCGGTGCATAGAGCCGGCCGTCGCGCGGCTTGACCGTGACATCGGTGCCTTCCGGAAAGACCGTGTCCAGGTGCGCCGAGATCAGCAGCTTGGGCCCGTTCCCGCTTCCCTTGCGGATGCCGATGGCATTGCCCTCGGCATCGATATGCGCATCGGCAAGGCCAAGCGCCTTGAGCCGGGAGAGGAAATACTCGGCCCGGGCCTTCTCCTTGAACGGCGGCGCGGGGATCTCGGTCAGGGCCTTGAGATCGCCCAGCGAACGCGCGTCATCCGCCTTCACGTCGGCCAGCACCTTCTTGACCAGCGGGGCGGCTTCGAGCGTGGCGTAGGCGCGGTCCACCGCGGGCGATACCGTCGGCACGGGGATGGTCTGCGCTACGGCGTGGCTACCTGTCAGGGCGAGCACCGCGAGCATGAGGGAAAGCGGACGGACCGGGATGGCAACGGATTGGGGACGTGCTTGCATGGTGGGACGATGACTCCGGGAAGGACATGGCGGCATGACGAACGGCACATGCATCGGGCATGGCCGGGCGAAGCCATATTCTGCCAGCGAGGCGGGCAATATTGGGCTGCAAGAGGCATCCATGTGCCGGGCGCGGTAATTGGATTACCATTCGATACATTGGCAAGCAAACCCGTGGCAGTGGCCCCCTTTCCGGCTTGCCCGGCGTCCACGCTTTATCGAGGTTTTACCGAGGGTGATGTGGTAGAAGCAACGATTGAGATGTCCAGTCCTCACGGCCTGCAGGGCCGCAGGGCCACACGGCTGACCACCACGGCAAGCCAGTTCGAGTGCAATATCCAACTGAGCAGCAATGACTGCACCGCGGACGCCAAGAATGTGTCCGAGGTCATGCGCTTGTCGGCGCGCGCCGGGCTGCGCTTGCGCATCCAGGCCAGCGGCGCGGACGAGTCGGTGGCGCTGCGCGTGATCTGCGCCTTGCTGACCGACTAAGCGGCCCGCCCGCCCGACAGCGACCATGCCCATCACCTACCTGCGCAACCTCACCGGGCGGGTACGCAGCCCGCAGGCCAACCGGCAGCTTGCCGGCTATCTCAGCTTCGTGGCCGGCGCCACCAACGCCGGCGGCTTCCTTGCCGTGCAGCAGTACACCTCCCACATGACGGGCATCGTTTCGGCCATGGCGGACCACCTGGTGCTGGGGCAGGTCGGGCTGATCCTGGAGGGGCTTGGCGCGCTGCTGTCCTTCCTGGCTGGCGCGGCCACTTCCGCCATCCTCATCAACTGGGCACGGCGTGAACACCTGAACAGCGAATATGCCTTGCCCCTGATGCTGGAGGCCATCTTGTTGCTGTGCTTTGGCTTGCTCGGCGGCAACCTTGGCAATCACCAATGGCTGTTCGTGCCCGCCACCGTGATGGTGCTGTGCTTCATCATGGGCCTGCAAAACGCCATGATCACCAAGATTTCCCACGCCGAGATCCGCACCACCCACATCACGGGAATGGTGACCGATATCGGCATCGAACTCGGCAAGCTGTTCTACTGGAACCTCGCCAGATCCGACGAGGCCGGGCCGCTGGTGCTGGCTAACCGGCCCCGGCTGCGCACGCTGGCCATGCTGGTGGCGCTGTTCTTCTTCGGCGGCGTCGTCGGCGCGCTGGGCTTCAAGCAGCTGGGATTCAGCGCCACGCTTGCGCTGGCGGCATTGCTGCTGGTGCTGGCGTTCGTGCCGGTGGTGGACGACGTGCGGGACCACGGCGCGCGGCTGGCCGCCTACGGGCGCAAATGGGCGCGCGAGGTATTGCGCGATGTCCACGCCCTGTGGCTGGCCGCGCGCGACCCGCGCACGCCGTGGTACGCAAAAGCCGTGGCCCTGCTGGTGGCGGGCTACGCACTGTCGCCGATCGACCTGATCCCTGACTTCATCCCGGTGCGGGGCTACCTGGACGATGTCGTGCTGGTACCGCTCGGGGTCATGCTGGCCATCCGGATGATCCCGCCGGACCTCATGCGCGAGTACCGGGCCGCCGCCGTTGCGGCCGGGCAACGCCCGAGCAGCCGCGTGGCGGCGGCGGTCATCATCGTGCTGTGGATAGGCGGCGCCGTTGTGATGGCTGCGCTGCTTGCGCGCCATATTCCGTGGCTCGCAAGCAACTGATTTGCCGTTCCAGGCCCTGAAGGTACGCGCGGACACATTGGTTTGCATTTGGCTCGGCCGGCGCTACCTACAATCAAATCGTCGGGAGGCACATCCCGCCCATCACCGAGCCAGCAACGCATCATGCAGGACCAAGCCTTGCCCCCCACCGTGACCTGCCTGCAGGGCCTGCGCGATCTTGCGGCCCTGCTCACCGCAGGCTCCCTGCTCCAGTCCGCCACCTTGCAGGTCATCGCCGAGTACGAACGGCACGCCCGCACCTCCGAAGACGAGTACTGGGCCCGACGACATGGCTGGGATTAGGCTCGCCCCGGCAGCGCTGCCGCTCAGTGCTTGCATGCCAGCGGTGAACGCACGCCGCCGTCGCGCACAAGCGGCAGGATGGTAGGCGCCAGCGATTTCAGCAACTGCACGGACAGCGCGCTGGTGAAGGCGTAGCGCGCGGCATAGGGCTCTTGCACATACGCCGTGACGTTGCCGAAGTAGCGGTCGCCAAGGAAGAACACGAAAGTGGCGGAGCGGCTGACCACACGCGACGAAATCAGCCGGCCGCCCGGCCCGTAGACTTCGTAGCGATGATCGCCCGTGCCGGTCTTGCCGCCGGCCACGATGCCGCTGCCGCCCAGCGCGGACTTCAGCGATCCCGCCGTGCCCGAATCCACCACGCCGATCAGCGCGGCGCGCACCACCTCGGTGATATCCTCGCTCAGCAATTGCGTGCCCTTCTGCCCCAATCCGAAATCGGTCGCGTACGGCGTGCCCGCCGCAAAATCCAGGCTGCGCAGCGCCGTGGCCTGCTGGCGCACGCCATTGCCCTGCACGATGCCGACCAGCTCGGCCAGCGCAGCCGGCCGGTCCCCCGCCGCGCCGATCGCCGAGGCATAGGACGCCGTGATCGCGCTGAACGGATAGCCCAGGCGCTGCCACCGGCGGGCAATCTCGACAAAGGCCTGGCGCTCCAGCTGGCTGCGGATGCGGCGCGTCTGCCCGCCGGGATGACGGGTCTTGAACAGCCAGGCATACACCTCCTGGCGTTGCGCGGTGCTGTCGCGCAAGACTTCATCCAGGCTGGCACCAGGCCGCTGGCGCAGGTAGTTCAGCAGCCATAGCTCAAGTGGGTGCACCCGCGCCAGGTAGCCCCGGTCATTGAGCGAAAAACTGGTCGGTCCGTATTTGCTGTACAGCTTGGCCAGCTTCTCATCGGTCAGCCCCGCCTTGGGCAGGGTGGCAAGCATGATCTTGTTGAACTGCGCCGGATCGATGTCGGGATCGATGCTTCGCAGCGTCACCGCCAGCCCCACCGGAGAGAAGTGGCGGTTCTGGAGCACGCGCCTGGCCGCTTCCTGCTGGGTCATGCCGCGATATTTCCCGTAGAAGGCACGCAGGTAGTCGCTGCCCTCCTTGTCGGCAAACCGCACCAGGTAAGCGCGGCGCTGCGGCGCTGCCGGATTGTTCAGCCATTCGTCGGCATCGGGGTGCAGGCGATAGGTTTCATAGCGCACGATATCCCGCATCAGGCGGATATAGACCAGGTTCACCGAGTGCTCGAACCCTTCGCGCACGGTCATGATCTTCATGTTTTCCCAGCGCTCGAAATTGGTGAACGTCTGCAGCCCGCCCCCGGTAAAGAACGCTTCTCCCGCGTTGCCGGAATAGCGGCGCAGCATGGCGGCATCCAGGATGGCGCGCCGGCTCTTGTCGGGCGCGGTGAGCAGGTAGCTCACCACCCACTGGGTCAACGCATCCAGCTTGGCCGGCTTGATTTCGCGCAGCTCGGCGGCGGACATGCCGGCATATTTCTCGTGGAGCTCGGAGATGATTTCCAGGTAGGTCACCAGCGTGCGCAGCTTGGCGGTGGAGCCAAGGTTCAGCCGCGCCCCGCGGTTCAGGTCGAACGGCAGGTCCAGGTTGTCGGCCTGCACGCGCAGCAGGTTGGCGCCGTCGACCTTCTCGTAGAGCGTGAAGCTGATCGCCAGCTTGGCCGGGTCGTCGCCCTCGCGCAGCAGGTTGTGGCCATACATCCCGAAGCCATGCGCGCCGTCACGCGTGCCCGCCCGCAACAGCGCCTCGGTGACCACCCGTTGCAGGCCGGTGTTGATGGTGCTGTGGGCCGTCAGGTCGAGCCGGTCCAGCTCGTAGCTGCTGCCCAGGTCGAGATAGCGCAGCAAATCGGTGCGCACCCCGCTGATAGCCTTGCGCGAGATAAATGACACCTCCGGCCGGTCCATCGCCGGAGGGGCCAGCGTCAAGGACTGGGCCAGCGAAGCGTCGCGCAGCCAGGGCGGGATGGCGCCCGCGGCCGACAGCAAGCGGATGTAGCTGTCGGTCAGCTCCGCCAGCGTGGCGGTATCGCGGCGCAGGAAGTGCGATGGCCCGCGCTGCGCAATGATCAGCGAGAGCGCTTCTTTGAACACCCGCGCCTGCCGCTGGCCGAGCTCGCCCTCGCCCTGGCCCGCGCCGGGTCCCGGCCCGGCGGCGTTCGCCAGCAAGCGGTTGGCCTCGTCGAAGTCCTGCCCGTACCAGGCCCACAGGCCGTCGCCCAGCCCGTTGACCTCGCCCACGCCGGCCCGGGCCGAGAGCGGCACGGTGTTGAGGTAATCGAGCAGGATGCGCTCCCTGGCGGCCACGGTGTTCGGGCCGTCCAGGTAGGCGCGCATCGATGCGCTGGCCATCTGCCGCAGCTTTTCCTTGGGCGAACTGGTGCGGCCCGAGCGCGAATGCCGGTATTTCTCGATCTGGGTAGCGAGCGTGCTGCCCCCGGCGGCGTCGTGTTTCTCGTTGAAGAAATGCACACCCTGATCCAATGCGGCGCGCGTGAAGCGCCGCACGTCCAGCGCGGGATTGCGCGTGGGGAATTCGGGATCGAGCAGATCGCGGTTCTCGATATAGAGCAGCGCGCTCACGAGGAGGGTCGGAATTTCCTGGAAGCTGGCGTAGGTACGGGGCGGCGTGCGCCTGGCGCCAAATGGCACGTCATTGCAGTCGAGCAAGTCCAGGCCGGCCTGGGTCTTTTCGTGATAGGGCGCGAACAGGCCGGAGTCCGTCAGCTCAAGCATGCGGTCGGACCACTGCGCCTGGCGTTCGCGCCGAAAGCCCCGCGCTTCCAGCAACTCGGTGAACTGCGGCATCCGGCTATAGCCGAAGCGCAGGTCATAGGGGCCGTCATCCGGAAAGCGGATGCGCTTGCTCGGGCCGTCCTTTACCGCGAAGGCAACGTCCTTCGCCCGCCCAGCGAAGTAGCGCGCCTGCATCCGCGAGGTGGCCAGTTCCTCGGCAACCACGGCGCAAAGGACGTATGCGCCCCCCACAAGCAGCGCCAATACGAGGAGCTTGGGCCAGACACGTCGACGCACGATTCAGGTCCGTTTGCGAGGAAACCGGGGCTTTTCCCGGCGCTTCGGCCAATGCCGGGCGCCTGCTGGCAACGATGGCACTATTCCGCCACTCTCGTCACAACGTATACCCTAGTCTAATGGGGCCTAACGCACAAAGTGCGCGTGCGGCATCCCGGCGTTTCCGGCTATTCCCCGTCATTTCCCGTCATTTCCTGCCGCGCGCCGGCGCTCCCGGCCCGCCAATACCCGGAACGCCGCTGTGGCCTGCTTGAGCTGGCGCGCCTGGTCCTCCAGCGACGCGGCGGCGGCAGCGGCCTCCTCGACCAGCGCCGCGCTCTGCTGGGTGGATTGGTCCATCGACGTCACCGCCTGATTGACCTGCTCGATGCCGCCGCTTTGCTCGACCGAAGCCGCCGCGATCTCGCTCATGATGTCCGGTCGCCCGGCGGATCGCCGCGACCATCTCCTCCATGGTGCTGGCCGCGCGCCCGGCCAAGGCCGTTGCCCAAAGCCACATGCGCCAGCGACTGTCTATCGGTGCAGCGCAACAACAACTTGAGGCCGCGCTGTTTGCTGTGCGCAAGACGGCACCTGGAGATGCTGCTTCGGGCATCTCGATTGATCTCGCGCAAACTTTCATGCATCCGCGCGCCAGCCTCGGTCAAGTCCCGGCAAAGCAGTCCGTTAGCCCAGGGATCTCAAACTCCTGTTCCAACCGATGATGAAAAACCTGAGCGTGCGCACTGCCTTGCTGGCAGTCCTTGTGACCTTTGCCTTCATGATCGTGTTCGGCGCGGGCGTCGGCGTGCTCGCGCTGCGCGCCGCGGACCAGGCGACCGGGCGCGTGCAGCAACTGTGCGCCAGCGCCCTGCTGCTCAACGATGCGTACAAGGACATGACCCGGGCGCGCTCGGCGCTCGCACGCGCCTATGCCTCGGCCCGCGAAGGCGGCGCCGAAACCAATGCCAGCGCGCTCGATGCCGCCGGCAAATCGCTCAAGCGCTCGGCCGATACGTTGCAGCGCTTCGAGGCCGCGCCCGTGCAGGAAGGCCAGGACGATGCCCAGCGCCGCCAGGTCGTGGATGCCGCGCGCCGGCATGCGGGCACGGTCGAGCGCGCCCTGGCCGCCTTGCGCGCGGGAGACCCTGCCGCCTACGCCGCGATCAACGACAAGGAAATCACCGCCTCCGGTGCCGAGTACTCGGTGGGCGTCGAGCGCTTCCAGGAGCAGGCGAGCCAGCTGGCACAGCAGGACACCGCGGAGAGCAGCTCGCGCTACCAAACGGTGGTCAAGCTCGTGGTGGTTGGCATCACTGCCGCGCTGGGCCTGATCGTGGCGGTGCACCTGGGACTGCGTGCGGCCATCGTGGCGCCGCTGGCCGCCGCCGCCGAGCACCTCGACCGCGTGGCGCAGGGCGACCTGAGCCATCCCGCCGCGGCCGCCGGCAACAACGAGGTGGGCCGCGTGCTTGGCGCCGTGGCGCGCATGCAGGAGGCGCTGACGCGCACGGTCAGCCAGGTGCGGGCCAGCTCGGACTCGGTCAACATCGGCGCGCGCGAGATCGCGGCCGGCAATACCGATCTGTCCTCGCGCACCGAGCAGCAATCCGCCTCGCTCGAGCAAACCGCCGCCAGCATGGAGGAACTCACCTCCACGGTGAGCAACAACACGGAAAGCGCGCGCCAGGCCAGCGCGCTGGCCGCCGAAGCGGCGCGGCTGGCCACGCGCGGCGGCGACGACGTGCGCGGTGTGGTCCAGACCATGGGCGACATCAGCAGCAGTTCGCAACGAATCGCCGACATCATCGGCGTGATCGACGGCATTGCCTTCCAGACCAATATCCTGGCGCTCAACGCCGCCGTGGAAGCGGCTCGCGCGGGCGAAGCAGGTCGCGGCTTTGCCGTGGTGGCGGGCGAGGTGCGCGCGCTGGCGCAACGCAGCGCTAACGCGGCGCGGGAAATCAAGTCGCTGATCGACGATTCGGCCAGCAAGGTCCGCGCCGGCAACGCGCTCGTCGCCCAGGCCGGCCAGACCATGAGCGAGACCGTGGATGCCGTGGGCCGCCTGGCGCGGATCATGGAAGACATCTCGTCGGCGTCGCTGGAGCAAAGCGCCGGCATCGTGCAGGTCAGCCAGGCGGTCACGCAGATGGAAGCCGTCACCCAGCAGAACGCGGCGCTGGTGGAGCAGGCCGCCGCTGCGGCCGGATCGCTCGAAGCGCAGGCGCGCCAGCTTGCCGAGGCGGTGGGTGCCTTCCGGCTTGCGCCGGCAGCCTGAGGGACTGCGCCCACCCAAGCCACTATCAAAGCACCTTCAAACCGCCTTCAAGCCACCTTCAAGCCACCTTCACGCGGCCGTGATGCCGCGCTGCAAGGTGGTCTTGAGCATGGAAAACACCTGCCGCGCCACCGGGTTGGCCGCATTGGGCCGCGCCCACAGGTAGTACGTCACGTCGGGCAGGCGCGGCAACCCGTCCTTGTCCCCCAGCACCCGCATGTCGGCGCCCAGCAGGTCGATGCTGCGCGCCGTGATCCCCAGCCCGGCGCGGATCGCCGCCTTGATGCCGATCAGGCTCGGCGCGAAATACGCCGTGCGCCAGGGCACGCCGGCCTCCTTCAGTGCATCCAGCGCCAGCTTGCGGAACAGGCTGGGTTCGTCGGCCAGGATCAGCGGCACCGTGCTGCCGTGCTCATAAGCAAAATCCGCCGCGCAAACCCAGATCGTGGGCGACGTGCGCAGGACAAGCCCGTCCAGGCTGCTGTCTTCCCGGGTGGAAACGGTCAGGTCGATCTCCCCGCGCCGCAATGATTCCATCAGGAAGGGGCTGCGCCCTACATGGATCTCCAGCCGCAGGGCGGGCGACGCCCGGGCGATATGCGACAGCAGCGGCGGCAGGATGGTGTCGGCCACATCGTGCGGCGCCCCGATGCGCAGCGAGCCAGTGAGGTCGCCCTCGCGCAGCACGCGCAGCGCTTCGTCGTTCAGGTTCAGCAACTGCCGCGCGTATTCCACCAGTTTGTTGCCATGCCGCGTGAGCTGCTTGCCGCGCCCCTGCCGCTCGAACAGCGCCAGCGCCACTTGCTCCTCCAGCCGCTGCATCTGCTGGGTGACGGCGGATTGGGTGCGGTGCAGCCGCTCCGCCGCGGCGGCAAAGGTACCGTGGTCGGCAATGGCCACCAGGGTGCGCAACAGGTCCAGATCGAGATTACGCATTCATTAGACTTGCTTAAGTATTTTCATGGGTGATTAAGTGGTTTCAGGTGCCGGCCTTCATTACAGTGAAACCATGCAAGGTTATGTACCACCCCGCAAACCAAGAACTATCAAGACTCAGCAAGGATTCTAGAGACATGTCGATCGCACAACAACGCCAGGCCGCCGTCGGGGACACGATTCGATCCATCAAGGAAATCGTAGCTAGCGGGGGTGTCACCCGCGAATCGCTGGCCAGCGTGCTGGACCAGGTGGAGCAACTGGCCGCCAGGCCGCAACTGTGGGCGCAGAGCGAATTCGCGCCGCCGGAGGAAGGCGAGCGCCAGGCCCGCTACCTGATCGCCGAAGACCCCGACCAGACCTTCGCGCTGTACCTCAATGTGATGCGCCCCGGCAAGCGCATTCCCCCGCACGACCACACCACCTGGGCCTGCGTGGCCGGCGTGGTGGGCACCGAGTACAACGACGTCTACCTGCGCACCGACGATGGCAGCGAGCCGGGCGTAGGCACGCTGGTGCACTCGCACACGGTGGAAGTAGGCCCGGGCTCGGGCATCGCACTGCTGCCCGACGACATCCACTCGGTCGAGATCCGCGGCGAATCCGTGATCCGCCACCTGCACATGTACGGCCGCGCGCTGGAAACCCTGACCGGGCGCACCGCCTACGACCTCGAGACCGGCCGCTGCCAGGCCATGGGCGTGGGCGTCAAGACGCGCCGCTGACCGGCACCGGGGAGGTGCAGCGCTAACCAGGCCGCACCTCCCGGCTTCTGCCGAAGCCCGAATCCAACGCATTTCCACTTGCCTCCCGCCCGCGTGCGGCCGGGAGGCATGGCCCCCTTTTTGCCTGAACAAACGCATGCCCGCCATCCTGAACACGCCCGACACCCGCTACACCCAAGTCGACCCGGTCACCCTCAAGGGCTGGTTGCATGACCAGGACGAGATCGCCCTGTTCGATATCCGCGAGCATGGCCAGTATGGCGAAGGCCATCCGTTCTATGCGGTGCCGCTCCCTTTTAGCCGGCTGGAGCTCGACATCGGCCGCCTGGCCCCCAACACCTCGGCGCGCATCGTGCTGGCGGACGACGGCGACGGCGTAGCGGTGCGCGCCGCACAGGCCTTGGCCGCCCTCGGCTATACGCGCTTGTTTGTGCTGGACGGCGGCGTGCCGGGCTGGCAGGCCGCAGGCTACGCCGTGTTCGCCGGCGTCAACGTGCCCTCCAAGACGTTCGGCGAACTTGCCGAGCACCACTACGGCACCCCGCGCGTCTCGGCCGCGGAGCTGGCGGCCATGCAGGCCGGTGAGCAGGCGCCGGTGGTGCTCGATGGCCGGCCCGTGTCGGAATTCCGCAAAATGAACATCCCCGGCGCCATCTGCTGCCCCAACGGCGAGCTGGCTTACCGGCTGCGCGACCTGGTGCCGGACCCGGCCACGCCCATCGTGATCAACTGCGCCGGCCGCACGCGCAGCATCATCGGCGCGCAGACCCTGATCAACTTCGGCGTGCCCAATCCCGTGTTCGCACTGGAGAACGGCACCCAGGGCTGGTACCTGAACGACTACAAGCTGGAGCATGGCGGCACGCGGCGCTATCCCGACAGCGCTGCGCCTGCCGGGCTCGATGCCGCCCGGGCCGCCGCGCAGACGATGGCGGTGCGCTTCGCGGTGTTGCACATCGACGCGGCCGAAGCGGGCGCGTGGCTACGGGACCCGTCCCGCACCACCTTCCTGTGCGACGTGCGCACGCCGGAGGAATACGCCGCCGGCTCCGTGCCCGGCGCCCAGAACACGCCCGGCGGCCAGTTGATGCAGGCCACCGACCAATACGTGGGCGTGCGCCGCGCGCGCCTCGTGCTGATCGATGCCGATGGCGTGCGTGCCACCGTGGTGGCGAGTTGGCTGCGCCAGATGGGCCATGACGCCGTGGTGCTCGAAGGCGGGCTTGCGGCCGCGCTTGCCTACGGCCTCGCCGCGCCCTGCGGCCCCGAGGCGCCCTCCCGCGCCTTGCCGGGCATCGATGCTCCCGCGCTCGCGGCAGGCTTGGCCGGACAACAACTGCTGGCGCTCGACGTGCGCGCCAGCATGGCGTATCGCGCCGGCCACGTGCCAGGCAGCCGCTGGTCGATCCGCCCGGTCTTTGCCCGCGACCTCGCCGGCGTGCCGCGCGACACGCCAATCGTGCTCATCGGCGATGACGATCAACCGGGCACGGCCGCGCTGGCCGCCGGCGAACTGGCCGCACTTGGCTACAGCGACGTCAGCCTGCTCGCCGGTGGCGCAGGCGCCTGGCTGGCGGCGGGCCATGCGCTGGCAAGCGATGCCGGAGATGGCGATGCAGCGAGCATCCTGCCCGATGCGCGCTGCATCGATTTCCTGTTCTTCGTCCACGACCGTCACGACGGCAACAAGGAGGCCGCGCGTCGCTACCTGGCGTGGGAGACCAACCTGATTGGCCAGCTCGACGCCCAGGAACTGGCCACTTTCCGCTTTGCCTGATCCGGCCCGATCCGGCCCACACAGCGTTCTTCCAACATGACCCGCCATCAGCGACCGAGCCAGCCATGCACCCACCGCCCGCCCCTCGGGGCGGGCAACGATGCGCATGGCTGGCAAGGCGAGTCGCCAGGCATTGATTCCCATCCGGCTCGACGGTGCAGCGCCAAGGGGACGCCCCGGCATTCCCGGGACACAGGGGCAAGAGGCAGCAACCGGTATGCCAGACCGGCCACCGGGGCCACAAGAAGCCTGCCCAGCCCCCCTTCGCTCTGACATCTCTCAACATACACAGGGGTTTTTCATGTCACGCATCAAGCAAGTACTGACCAGCACCTTCGCCACCGTCGTCACCGTCGCCCTCGCCATGGCCGGCACCCCCGCCAGCGCGCAGCCGCTCGCGCCGGTCGGCGGCTTTCCCTCGCAGCCGCTGCGCTTCGTCTCGCCGTTTCCCGCTGGCGGCGGCAACGATGCCGTCACGCGCATCGTCACCACGCGGCTCGGCGAAGTGCTGGGGCAGACCGCCGTCACCGACAACCGTGGCGGCGCCGGCGGCAATATCGGCACGCGCTTCGTGGCAGAGGCCAAGCCGGATGGCTACACCCTGCTGACCTCGCAGGTGTCCGTCATGGCCGTGAACCCGACGCTGTACAGCGCGCCCGGCTTCGACCCGGTCAAGAACTTCATGCCGGTCACGCAGATCAACGCGGCGCCGCTGGCCATCGTGGTGGCGGCCAACGCGCCCTGGCAGACCTTTGCCGAACTGGCCGCGCAAGCCAAGGCCCAGCCGCAAAAGATCACCTTTGCCACGCCGGGCAACGGCACGCTCTCTCACCTGGTGGGCGTAGTGCTGGACAAGGACAGCGGCATCGCCCTGCAGCACGTGCCCTACAAAGGCGCTGGCCCGGCCATCAATGACCTGCTGGGCGGGCAGGTAAACGTGCTGATCACCTCGACCTCCTCGGTGGCCGGCTTTATCCAGGCCGGCCGCATGCGCGCGCTGGCGGTCACCAGCCCGCGCCGCCTGGGCGTCTTTGCCAAGGTGCCGACGCTGGAGGAGCTGGGCTACCGCAATGCCCGCTTCGAGGACTGGTACGGCGTGTTCGCGCCGGCCGGCACCTCGCCCGAGCGCGTCGCCTACCTGAACCGCGCCATCGTGCAGGTGCTGCAGATGCCCGAGGTGGTGAAGCTGATCAACGAAGGCGGCAGCGACGTGGTGGGCAGCAAGCCGGAGGCATTCGCCGCGCAGCTCAAGGGCGACATCGCGCGCTGGTCGCAAATCGTCAAGCTCTCCGGCGCCCGGGTGGACTGATCCGGGCGCAGCGGATGAAGACGGCATGGCTCTTGCTGCTGCCTGCCACCACAAGTTGTGACACCAGCCGCGCCACCCTGGCGCGGCACCCCACCAGGGCCAAGCCATGAAGCACAGCATCCTTACCCACCTCGCGCACGCCGGCCGCGCCAGCAACGTGGATGGCGGGCAGCCCGTCAACCCGCCCGTGGTACGCGCCAGCACCGTGTTGTTCGACTCGGTGGCGCAGATGCGCGAGATGCGCTCGCGGCGGGGCAGCGAACGGCTGTTCACCTACGGCGCGCGCGGCAATCCCACGGCGTTTGCGCTGGAAGACATGGTCACCGAGCTGGAGGGCGGCTACCGCACGCGCCTGTTCCCCAGCGGCCTGGCGGCGGCCGCGATGACGCTGCTGGCCTACCTGCGCCCCGGCCAGCATGTGCTGCTGCCCGATTGCGTGTACGAGCCCGTGCGCAAGCTGGCCGAAGGCTTTCTCGCGCAGCACGGCATCGCCGCCAGCTTCTACGCGGCCGACGGCCACGACCTGCAAGCCAGGCTGCGGCGCGAAACCCGCCTGGTGTACGTGGAAGCGCCCGGCTCCCTGGCCTACGAGATGTGCGACCTGCCGGCCATCGCCGACATCGCCCACCGGCACGGCGCGCTGGTAGCGGCCGATAACACCTGGGGCTCCGGCCTGCTGTACCGGCCGCTTGCGCTCGGCGCCGATATCTCCCTGATGGCCGCGACCAAATACCTGTCCGGGCATTCCGACGTGATGATGGGCACGGTCTGCACCCTTGAGGCCGCCTGGCCAGCGCTCGCCACGGTAGCCGACGCCTTCGGCATCACCGTCAGCCCGGACGACGCCTACCTGGTCCAGCGCGGCATGCGCTCCCTCGGCGCGCGCCTGTCCCAGCACGAGCGCGGCGCGCTGGCGGTAGCCGTTTGGCTGCGCACCCGCCCCGAAGTGGCTGAAGTTTTCTGCCCAGCCCTGCCCGGCGACCCCGGCCACGCACTGTGGCAGCGCGACTGCCACGGCACCAACGGCCTGCTGTCGTTCTCGCTGCGCGCCGAGGCACCGGACGCCGCCGAGCGCTTCATCGACAGCCTTGCCCTCTTCGGCATCGGCGCCTCCTGGGGCGGGTTCGAAAGCCTCGCCGTGATCGCAGACATGCGCAGCGCGCGCAGCGTCGCCGACTGGTCCAGGCGCGGCCAGGTGATCCGGCTGCATATCGGACTGGAGGATATCGACGACCTGCTGGCCGATCTGGGGCGGGGGTTCGAGGCGATTGGTGGGGGGCGGGTTGCCGGACGGGCGTTGGAGGCGCACACGGGCTAGACGGGGCTTACAATGCCGGCTTTGCCGTCCCCCTCCCCGCAATGCCCGCACCCCAGACCGAAAGCCACTCCGCCGTTTTCTCGCCCGAGGAACAAGAGAGCTTCTACCGCCTCATCGCGTCGCGCCGCGACATGCGGCATTTCATTGCGGGCACCTCGATCGATGAGCGTGTCCTGATGCGCCTGCTGCAGGCTGCGCACAGCGCGCCTTCAGTGGGGCTGATGCAGCCATGGCGCTTTATCCGCGTCGCGGATCCCGCCCTGCGGGAGGCAATCGCCGCGCTGGTCGAGGCCGAGCGGCAGAACACGGCGATGGCGCTGGGCGAGCGCGATGGCGAGTTCCTGCGGCTGAAGGTGGAGGGCGTGCGCGAGTGCGCCGAGCTGTTGGTGGTGGCGATGGCGCCGGACGATGGCACGGTGTTTGGCCGGCGCACCATGCCGGGCGAGATGGCGCTGTGCTCGGCGGCCTGCGCCATTGAAAACCTCTGGCTGGCGGCGCGCGTGGAGAACCTGGGGCTGGGCTGGGTCTCGATGTTCGCGCCGGATGCACTGGCTGCGCTCTTACGGCTGCCGCCGGGTGGCCAGCCTATCGCCATTCTCTGCCTTGGTCCCGTGGCGGCCTTCTATCCCGCGCCGATGCTGGAACTGGAAGGCTGGCGCCAGGGGCGCCCGCTGGCGGATCTGATGTCCACGGACACCTGGGACCGGTCCGACGCCTGAAGCACCATCGGGCCGCTCAGGGCGCCACCGACGGCTCCCGCTTCATGCAGCGCAGCACGAAGGTGGAATGGCTGTGCCGCAAACCCGGCAGCTTGTAGAGCTTGTGGCGCAGGAATTCTTCGTACCCTTCGGTGCCTGCCACCGCCACCTTGATCAGGTAATCGTATTCGCCGGTGAGCAGGTACGCCTCCATCACCTCCGGCAATTCGGCCAGCGCTTCGCCGAAGCGGTCCAGCATGTCGTCGTCGTGCCGGTCCAGCGTGACTTCGATCAGCACCGTGTCGGGCAGGCCAAGCGCCTTCTGGTTCAGCAGGGCCGCATAGCCCTCGATCACGCCGCTTTCCTCCAGGGCGCGCACGCGATTCCAGCACGGCGTGGGCGACAAGCCAACCTGCTCGGCCAGCTTGAGGTTAGAGAGCCTGCCGTCGCGCCGCAGCGCGCGCAGGATGCGGCGGTCGGTTTCATCCAGTTTTGGGGAGGTTGCCATGTCTTCTGCCGATCATAAGGAAGGAATCTCCCATAACTCTACCACCCATAGATAATTCATCTCCAAATAGATCAAAACCGGAGGCAATAAAGAAGCCCATTCTGGGGTGGCGCTGGTAAATTTATCGCATGCCTTCGCTGCCACAAATACCTACTCAAACTGCCGCCAACGCCATGTCAACCTTGAACCTCGCCCTGCGGCTGGACCGCACTGACCTCTTCGGCGCCATCGAATGGACGCTCGCCAACGCCCGCCGCACCGGCCTGCACCTGATCGACCTGTGCTTCGGGCAAGCGGCCGCGCCCTACCAGCTCACGCTGTCGGTCGGCGCGGACGATGCGGACCGGCTGGACCTGTTCGTCAGGCGCCTGGAAAACGGCGCGGACGTGCTGGAGGTCTTCGAACTCGCGGCGCCGGGCGAGCGTGCCGCCAAAGCGCCGGCGCACGCCGAGGCGCGGCGGGACGTGGTGGAACCTTCGCTAGAATTGGCCTAGCCCGTTGCCGAGGCTGTGCCATGCTCCGTCGTCTCCCACCGCTGTCGTCGCTGGCGCCGTGAGCTGCGCGCCCACCTGATTCAGCGCTGCTCGAAGCTGCGCGTGAAGTAGACCAGGCCAGCCTGCTCGCGCAACCGGTACAAGGAGGCCGGGCGGCGCCCGGTCTCCTTTTGCGCGCCAAGGTCTTCCAGCAAGTCCGCGGCGAGCATGCGGGTCCGGAAGGCCTTTTTCTCCAGGGGGCGGCCGAGCACGATCTCGTAGACATGCTGCAGTTCGCCGAGCGTAAAGGCGCAGGGCAGCAGATGCGCGGGCAGCGACGTGTACTCGGTCTTGCCCCGCACCCGCCCCAACGCCGCACTCAGCAGCGTGGCGTGATCAAAGGCAAGCGGCATGCCCACGCCGTCTCCCATAACAGGCGCCCAGCGCAGGTCGGCGGCATTGCCGCCCTTCTGTGGGGCCAGCGTGTCATCCGCCAACAAGGCGACATAGACATGGGTGGTGGACCATCCGCGCGGATCGCGCCTGGCGCTGCCCCAACTGCCGACCTGTTCCAGATAGGGGCTGTTCACCCCGGTCTTCTGCGCCAGCTTGCGCAACGCGCAGCCCTGCAGATCCTGATCCCGTTCGATATCGACAAAGCCGCCCGGCAGGGCCCATTGCCCGGGAAACGGCTCGCCGGGCTGTTGCGGGCGCTGCACGAGCAGGACCTGCAGCGCCCCGGCACGAATGGTCAGGATGACCACGTCGACGGTGGTCAGCGGACGGGGGAATGCGGTGGTGGCGGCTTTCGTCATAGGGCGGGCGATCCTGGAAGTAGGCAGTGCAGGCAGTTCAGGGGCGGATTATAGATTGACAAGTGTCTCAGCCACACTTATATTAGTGGCACAGACACACTTAATGCCTGCCACCCTATGCCGGCAAGCCCAACAACACCACCGGAAAGGACCACCATGTTCGGCATCCGATTCATCAAGGCTGATCCCACCACCTATCTGATGCAGATGAAGAGCGGCAAGATCATCCGCGAAGGCAGCGGCCAGTCGTTCTACTACTACGCGCCCACCACGTCTCTCGTTGCCGTGCCGGTAGGCAGCCAGATCCTGCCGTATATCTTCGAGCTGATCACGACCGACTTCCAGTCCGTCACAGTGCAAGGCAACCTCTCCTACCGCATCACCGAGCCGCGCAAGACAGCCGCCATGCTCAATTTCGCGCTCAAGCCGGATGGCCGCAATTACATCTCCGAGGATCCGCAGAACCTGCGCACCCGCGTCGAGGGCGTGGTCGAGGTGCTGGTGCAACAGGCCGTGAGCGCCGAAACGCTGCGCACCGCGCTGCAGGCGTCGGACCGCATGGCGCGCCAGGTCGAGTCCGCGCTCAAGGCGCATCCGGACGTGCTGGCGCTCGGCCTGGAAATCCTGTCGTTCTCGATGGTGGCCGTCAAGCCGCGTGCCGAAACCGCGCGAGCGCTGGAAGCCGAGGTCCGCGAGCAGATCCTGAAGGCGGCCGACGACGCCATCTATGCCCGCCGCAACGCCGCGGTGGAAAACGAACGCGCCATCAAGGAAAGCGAGCTCGACACCGAAGTGGCGGTGGAACTCAAGCAGCGCACGATCCGCGAAACCCAGATGGAAGCTGAAGCCGCGGTGCAGAAGAAGCAGGCGGAACTGGAGGCCAGCACCATGGAGGCGCAGATCACGCTGGAAGCACGCCGCAAGGAGTTCGTGGGCCTGGAGGCCGACAACACCCGCACCACCGCCGAGGCCGAGGCGCACCGCCTGGGCGCCGTGATGCAGGCACTGCAGGGCGCCGACGCGCGCATCGTGCAGGCGCTGGCCGCATCGGGCATGGCGCCGGGCCAGCTGATCGCGCAGGCCTTTGGCGGGATTGCCGACAAGGCCGAGAAGATCGGGCAACTGAATATGTCGCCGGAGCTGCTTCAGTCACTGCTTGCACCTGCGAGCAGCAGCCGCGCAAGATAACCGAAGATCAGCGCAGCTTTAAGACGCTTTAAGACGCTTTAAGCGGCATTAAGCAGTTACAAGAAGAAGGAACCAGGAAAATGGGCGCAACCGCCGATCGCAAGGTAGTGCTGGTGACGCGTAAGACACGGCTGGAAGCGCTGCTGGCGCGCTACCACTCGCTGGCGCAGGCACGCTTCTACCTGGAACACCTGGGCGCGGACATCACCGATTACCAGCGCGAGCACGACACCTATCTTGCTGCGCGCGAACAGGCGGTCGCCGTGCTGTCGCACTACCTGCGCCGACAGGTGGTGGACCGCCAGTTCCTGCCCAACTTCCTGTTCGGGCCGGAAGACATCGTGGTGGCGCTGGGCCAGGACGGCCTGGTTGCCAACACCATGAAATACCTGAACGGCCAGCCGCTCATCGGCGTGAACCCCGATCCCGCGCGCCACGACGGCGTGCTGCTGCCCTTCCAGGTGGGCGACCTGGCGCGCGTGCTGGCAGAAGCCATGCAGGACCGCCGCCCCGCCCGCCCGGTCACCATGGCGCG
Organism: Cupriavidus sp. 8B; assembly: GCF_054589115.1. NCBI lineage: Bacteria > Pseudomonadati > Pseudomonadota > Betaproteobacteria > Burkholderiales > Burkholderiaceae > Cupriavidus > Cupriavidus sp. 8B. The sequence continues at coordinate 103,343 of NZ_BAAILO010000100.1, forward strand.
CGCCGAACTGTCGGACCAGCAGGTGCTGTACGCGGTCAACGACTTCTTTATCGGACCGCGCAGCCACACCTCGGCGCGCTACGAGATCCAGCTCGGCGCGAAGAGCGAGGTGCAGTCATCGAGTGGCGTCATTGTCTCCACGGGGCTGGGGTCCACCGCCTGGCTCAAGAGCATCGTGACCGGCGCGCGCGCCATCGCGCAGGCGGACGGTGGCGCCGAAACGCCATATCAGTCTTTGCCCTGGGATACCGACCGGCTGGTGTTTGCGGTGCGCGAGCCCTTTCCGAGCCGCGCCAGCCAGGCCACGCTGGTCTACGGCAACGTGCCGCGCGGCGAGCAGATCGTGCTGCGCTCGCTGATGCCCGAGACCGGCGTGATCTTCAGCGACGGCATCGAAGCGGATTTCCTGCAATTCAACGCGGGCACCGAGGCCCGCATCGGGGTGGCCGAGCGCAGCGGGCAGCTGGTGCAGTAGCGTCGCCCTCTTTACTCACCTCACGCTAGTTCGACCGGCAACAGTTCGATCCCGTCCAGCTCGGCCGCGCAGGTATCGCGCACGATGGAAACAAAGTCGCGCACATAGGGCCGCTGGGCGAGCGGCGCCGGGGTGGTGGCATAGAGCTCGCTCCACAAACCCTTGGCGCCGATGCGCTTGGCCAGCACGTAGTCGTGGTCGACGTAGTTCTTCACCCCCCAGTTGGGCAGCGCGGCCACGCCCCGGCGGCTGGCCACCAGCTGCAGCACGGCCACCGTCAGCTCCGCCGTGCGCCGCTGCAGCTTGATGCCGGCGGGCTCCAGCACTTCCCGGATCAAGTCGATGCGCTGCTCCGGCACCGGGTAGGTGATCAGCGTTTCGCCGTCCAGGTCGGCCGCCTCGATCCGGCGCTTGTTGCGCAGCCGATGCTCGTTGGCGATCACCGCGAGGATCTCGAAGCGGAACAGCGGCGCCACCGCCAGGCCGCGCTTGGCCGGCGGCATCGAGCCGATCACCATGTCCGTGCGGCCCTCGGCCAGCAGCGACAGGGGATCGGCGTGGAAGCCCGCCACCAGATCCACCTCCACCTCCGGCCAGCGCCGGCGGAACTCGTCCATCACGGGCATCAGCCAGTCGAAGCAGGTATGGCACTCCAGCACGATGCGCAGCTCGCCGTGCGTGTCGCCCTTGAGCCGGGCCAGGTCGCGCTCGGCCGTGCTGATGGCCGCCAGCGTCTCGCGCGCCAGCGCCAGCAGCCGGTCGCCGGCCGGGGTGAAGCGCAGGCCCTGGCGGGTGCGGTCGAATAGCGGCAGGCCGTAATGCGCCTCGATGCCTTTGATTTGATGGGACAACGCGGACTGGCTGACGTGCACGCGTTGCGCGGCCATGGCGAGCTTGCCGGACTCGGCAATCGCCACCAGCGAGCGCAGGTGCCTGACTTCGATCACGGCTTGCTCCTGGATTGGGAAGAATGGCGCCGGGTAGGCGTGATATGAAATTGATTCATACGTTGATTAAATCTTATCGCTTGATTCATTTTACGCTGGATTCCACACTGGGCGCCATCGTCACATTCCCAATACGGAGCATTACATGGCACGCACTCATATCGCTGGCTTTCCGCGCATCGGCGCCCAGCGCGAACTGAAATTCGCCCAGGAGGCGTTCTGGCGCGGCGAAACGGACGAGGCCAGCCTGCGCCAGGTAGCGGCCGGCCTGCGCCAGCGCCACTGGCAGTCCCAGGCGCAAGCCGGGCTGGACAGCGTGGCGGTAGGCGACTTCGCCTACTACGACCAGGTGCTGGGCCTGAGCGCGTTGCTGGGCGCCCTGCCCGCGCGTTTTGGCTTCGACCCGAAGCAACTGAGCCTGGCCCGGTACTTCGAGCTGGCCCGCGGCAACAAGGCCCAGCCGGCCATGGAAATGACCAAGTGGTTCGACACCAACTACCACTACCTGGTCCCGGAACTCGGCCCCGACACCCGTTTCGACGGCGGCGTGGACTGGTTCTTCGACGAAGTGGAAGAAGCGCTGGCGCTGGGCCTCAACGCCAAGCCGGTGCTGATCGGGCCGGTCACCTACCTGTGGCTGTCCAAGACCCACGTGGCCGGCTTCGACCGCCTGAGCCTGCTGCCCGGCCTGGTGGCCGCCTATGGCCGCATCCTGGCCCGCCTGCGCGAGCGCGGCATCGAATGGGTGCAGATCGACGAGCCCGCGCTGTGCCTGGACCTGGAGCCGGCATGGCTCGATGCCTATGACGGTGCCTACGCGGAACTGGCCAAATCCGGTGTCAAGCTGCTGCTCGCCACCTACTTCGACAGCGCCGCCGACCACGCCGCGCGCGCCGCCGCCCTGCCGGTGCAAGGCTTCCACATCGACCTGGTGCGCGCGCCCCAGCAGCTCGACGCCTGGCGCAAGGTGCTGCCCGCCGGCGCGGTGCTGTCCGCCGGCGTGATCGACGGCCGCAACATCTGGCGCGCCGACCTGCGCCGCGCACTGACCGTGCTGGCGCCGCTGCATGCCGAACTGGGCGAGCGCCTGTGGGTCGCGCCGTCCTGCTCGCTGCTGCACGTGCCGGTCTCGCTTGAGGGCGAGCGCAAGCTCGATGCGCAGATCAAGACCTGGCTGGCCTTCGCCACGGAGAAGCTGGCCGAGGTCAACGTGCTGGCCCGCGCCCTGAACCAAGGCGAGACAGCGGTCGCTGCCGAGCTGGCCGCCGCCGATTCCGCACTGGCCTCGCGCCGCAGCTCGCGCCGCGTGGTCAACCAGCAGGTGCAGGCACGGGTGGCGGCAGTCACCGCTGCCATGGCGGAGCGCAAGAGCCCGTTCCAGACCCGCATCGAACGCCAGCGCGCCGCGCTGCAGCTGCCGGCGCTGCCGACCACCACCATCGGCTCCTTCCCGCAGACGCCGGCAATCCGCCAGACGCGTGCCGCCTACCGCCGCGGCGACATCGGCGCGCTGGATTACCTGCAGCGCATCCGGGGTGAAATCGAGACCGCCGTGCGCAAGCAAGAAGCGCTCGGGCTGGACGTGCTGGTGCATGGTGAAGCCGAGCGCAACGACATGGTCGAGTACTTCGGCGAGCAGCTGTGCGGCTACACCTTCACCGAAAACGGCTGGGTGCAAAGCTATGGCTCGCGCTGCGTCAAGCCGCCGGTGATCTACGGCGATGTGTACCGCCCCGAGCCGATGACGGTGGAAACCACGCGCTATGCGCAATCGCTGACGGACCGCCCGATGAAGGGCATGCTCACCGGCCCGGTCACCATGCTGCAATGGTCCTTCGTGCGCGACGACCAGCCCCGCGCCACCACCACGCTGCAGCTCGCGCTGGCGATCCGCGACGAGGTCTCGGACCTGGAACAGGCCGGCATCCGCGTCATCCAGATCGACGAGCCGGCACTGCGCGAAGGCTTGCCGCTGCGCAAGGGCGACTGGGCCGCGTACCTGGACTGGGCCGTGCACGCGTTCAAGATCTCGGCCGCCTCGGTGGCGGACGAAACGCAGATCCACACCCATATGTGCTACGCCGAGTTCAACGACATCCTGCCCGCCATTGCCGCGCTGGACGCCGACGTGATCACCATCGAAACCTCGCGCTCGGCCATGGAGCTGCTCGAAGGCTTCGGCGAGTTCGACTACCCCAACGAGATCGGGCCGGGCGTGTACGACATCCACTCGCCGCGCGTGCCTAGCGTGGAAGCCATCACGCACTTGCTGGAGCGCGCCTGCGAGGTGATTCCGCCGCAACGGCTGTGGGTCAATCCGGACTGCGGGCTGAAGACGCGCGCCTGGCCCGAAACCGAAGCCGCGCTGGCCAATATGGTTGCCGCCGCGCGCAGCCTGCGCGAGCAGATCGGCAAGGACAGCGCGACCACGTGGCAGCGCGCCACCCGTCGCACTGGCCTGGGCGGGCATGCACACGATGGCGCGGCGCACGCGGCGGGTTGCGTCGATTGCGCCAGCCAGGCGGCCTGATTCGAGCCCTGTCGAGCCAGGCCAAGCCCTACCCGGCCAACGGGCCGGCATGCATCGCATGCTGGCCCGTTGG
>NZ_BAAILO010000100.1:107474-115442 GCF_054589115.1 Cupriavidus sp. 8B
TTGGACGCACGTTGCGGCACTGTGTCACATAGCGCACGTCACGTACCCTTTCGTATCGTACGCGGCTATCCAAGCACGGTTAAAAGGCGCGGCCCAAAGCAGGTCCAGCGCCACAAGGGAAATCATGACTCGAGCCAGACACTGGACGCAGCGCGCCGCCGCCCTGCCCGCCGCCGCCCTCACCACATTCACCACCGCCGCCCTGGCACAGGCCACCGGGCCCGCCCCACCCGATGCGGCTGTCACGTTGCCCACCGCGACCGTGACGGCCAAGGCCCCCGGCTCGCTCACCGCGCCGAACGTGCAGCAGCAAAAACAGGCACTGGAGCGGACGGCCGGCGCGGTCGGCTTCGTCGACGCCGCGTCCTATAGCGATACCTACGCCAGCAACCTGCGCGACGTGCTCAAGGACGCCCCCGGCGTGTATGTGCAGGAGCGCTACGGCCAGGAGCTGCGCCTGTCGATCCGCGGCTCGGGCGTTGCGCGCGGCTATCATGCGCGCGGCCTGGATATCCTGCAGGACGGCATTCCCACCAACTTTGCCGACGGCAGCGGCGACTACTACCAGATCGACCCGCTCGGCCTGAGCGCGGCCGAAATCTACAAGGGCGGCAACGGGCTGGCTTACGGCACCACCACGCTGGGCGGCGCGATCAACTTCACCACGCCAACCGCGCTCACCGCCGATGCGCCCAACCAGGTGCGCATCGATGGCGGCAGCTTTGGCACGGCACGCGCCAGCGGCCAGGTCTCGCGCCAGATCGGCGCGTTCGACTTCCTGGCCAACCTGAGCGTCAACCACTCTGACGAATTCCGCGCGCATGAGCGCGGCCAGTACGAGCAGTTCAACGCCAACTTCGGCTATCGGTTCAGCGCGGCGGTGGAAACCCGTTTTTACCTGGGCGCCTATATCGTCGACCAGCAATTGCCCGGCGCGCTGTCGCTCAACGATGCGCTGAACAATCCGAAGAAGGCGGCGCCGGCCGCGCCGGCCGGCGACCAGGCGCGCAACACGCGCACCGAGCGCGTGGCCAATGTCACTACCGTCAAGCTCGACAGCGGCCAGCTCGATTTCAGCACCTGGGTCATCCACAAGAGCCTGTATCACCCGATCTTCCAGGTCATCGACCAGGACTACTGGACCTATGGCTTCGCGCCGCGCTACACCGGCACGCAAACCATCAGCGGCCTGCGCAACCAGCTCATCGTCGGTGCGCGCTTTTTCGGCGGCAACAACGATGCGCGCCAGTACGTCAACAACGCCGGCAACCGCGGCGCGCAGACGCTCAATGCCGCGCAGGATGCGTACAACTATGAGGCCTATCTCGAAGACCGCCTTTACGTGACCCCGACCGTCGCGCTGATGGCCGGCGCCAAGGCCTACCGCAATGTGCGCCGCTATCAAGACTATGGCGGTCTGCCGGCTAATCCCACGGCCAAGTCCGACAGCGCCACCTACAGCGGCGTGAACCCGAAGTTCGGCGTGCTGTGGGAGCCGGTGCAAGACGTGCAGGCATTTGCCGACATCACGCGCAGCGCGGACGTACCCGACTTCACGGACCTGAGCCAGACCATGGCCACCACCACCCGATTCGTGCCGCTGAGCGCGCAACGCGGCTGGACGCTGGAGCTGGGCACGCGGGGCAAGCGCGAACGCTTCTCCTGGGACGTGACGGCCTATCGCTCGCTGGTGCGCGACCAGTTGCTGCAATACACCACCAACCCGAATATCCCGGCCGCCACCTTCAACGCCAACCGCACCACGCTGCAAGGCGTGGAACTGGGCGTCTCCGGCGACGTGCTGCAGAACCTGTTCGGCTCGGGCGACAAGCTCACGCTGTCGCAACTCTGGAACTACAGCGACTTCCGGTTCGACAACGATCCGCAGTATGGCAACAATCGCATCGCCGGCGTGCCAGAACACGTGTTGCGCACCACCGTTGCCTACAGCCGCGCGGCCGGGCTGCGGGTTGCCGGGACCATCGACTGGGTGCCGGGCGGCGCCTATGTCGACTACGCCAACACGCTGCGCACGCCTGGCTACGTGCTGTTTGGCCTGCAGGCCAGCTACGAATTCCAGCGCGGCGTGACGGTGTTCCTGGATGCGCGCAATCTCGGCAACAAGCGCTATGTGAGCGACTTCAGCACCGTGGCCGACGCGCGGACAGCCAACGTGGCCGTGTTCTATCCCGGTTCGGGCCGCGCGCTTTACGCCGGCGTCAAATACAAGTTCTGAGCCCGCGCGTTGTCATGAAAAAACCCGCCTCGGCGGGTTTTTTCAGGCTGCTGACAAACCTGATGCACAAGCCGAAGCCGCCGAACAGGCCAAAGCCGCGCGCCATGACGACGGCTGTCTCTCCCTCTCCCCTCAGGGGTAGAGGGGAGCACGGCAACGCAGATCCGGCTTTGTCAGCAATCTGAACCCGCCTCGGCGGGTTTTTTTCATCTCGGCGCGGGGCTGGGACCGGCCATCACTGCGCCCTGTGCACCGGCGGCGCGTTCCACGTGCCATCCAGCATCGCCTGCCGGGGCCAATACACCCGCATCATCAGGTTGAAGGCATCCGGCGGCGCCGGCAGCCAGTTGGCCACCCGTTTGCCCGCCGGGCGCGCGTTCTGGATATAGATATCGAGCGAGCCATCCCGGTTGTAGCGCAGCCGGTCACGATCGCCGATTGCGTAGCGGTTGAGCGGATTGGCCACAAATGCCTGCTTGTCGTTGTAGAGCGTCAGCGACCAGAAGGCCTCGCTCGGCGGCATCTGGCCCTTGTTGAAATGCAGCACATAGCGATTCGCGCCATTCAGCGGCTTGCCAGCGGCGTCGACACGCGTGCTGGGATACAGGGCGTCCGCCGGCAGGTTGGCGCCAAGCCCGACCCAGGCCACCAGCGCGCGCTTACCGTAGGCCGTGCCATAGTTGCCGAGGTCCCGGTGCACGGTCCATTTGCCGTCCCCGTCGCTGCCGCCGCGCTTGGCCATGGCCACGATGCCCGCCAGAGCCGTGGTGGCCCCCTCCTGCACCGCATGGGCCGTCGATGGCTCCAGCGCGGTCACGGAGAAGGGCATGCCCGGAACGATCCCGAGCTTCTTGATCGCTTCCACCATGGCCGCATCGGCCGCTGCCGGAGGATTGGCCGGCAGCAGTTCGGCGAAACGGGTGAAAAATGCCTGCGCGTCCATCGCCGCCACCTGCTCAACGGGCGGCGTTTCCAGATCCACGGGAACCGCTTCGGGCAGCATCGCCTGGGCGGACTTGGGCCGCGCCTTGCCGCCACGCTGCGAGGCCAAGAGCGGTGCCAGGCGATACTGGTCCTGCAAGCGGCGAACCGCCGCGTAGTCCTGCTTGCCATTGGTTTGGGTGCGGCCGATCAGCCACACCATCTCGGTCGGCGAGCGGATTTCCGTGACACCTGGCGGCAAGGTGCCACTCCACATCGGACCCGTTACGGCGTAGACCGCTGTCTTGGTGCCTGCGGTGCGCTTGCCCGGCGTCGCGAAGACATTGGTCCAGGCGTCCATCAGCGGCATCAGGTAATAGCGCCCGTGCGTATCGGGCAGCGAGAGAATCACCGGGCCGCAGGACAAATCCAGCCATGCCGTCGAGTAAAGGGTATCGGCATTCGGGCTGACCACGTCGGTGAAGGTGGCGTCCGGGAAACTACGCTTATGCGAGAAGGTATTGGCCGGCACGCGCGCGGTCATGACCTCACGCGTGACATCCATCAGCACCAGCGGATAGGCGTAGACAAAAATCTGGGCAGATAACGCCTTGATCGCCCCGTCGGGCGGCGGCGAGGCTGGCTGCGGCACCGCGGAACTTTGCGGGTCCGCGGCGCAGGCAGACAACAGCAGACCGAGCGCAAGCGCGCTCGCAATTCGGCGTAGCGAAATAATCATGACCCCGGTTCCTCGTCGGAATGGCCACCTTCCATGCGCTTTTCGCCGACGAACGAGCGACATCGCTACACAGAGGCGCGTCTATTTTCCCCAGGCGATGATGTTCCCGGCAACCGAAGTTGTCAAATACGCCGGAAGGCCCGCATGCGGAGCGACTCGGATTGTGCCGTCTGGCGGATCTGCAAGCAGTTTTGTCCGTTCGGTAACGCTCTGAAGCCGTAGATTCATAGCACCGGACATGGAACCGCCCGCGTTTCCTTCCCAGGCAACACCGATCGATGCCAGCCGCGGCCTGCGCTAGATCATCAGGAGGAAGGCCGGCAGCGCGGGCCACACCTCGTCCGGTAGCGGCGGGCCATTTGTGGCCGGCCGCAACATATCGCCTCCTTCCCGGCCTTGGACTGGGCGGAACAGGGCGGTAAGCGGAGCAACATGCGATGCGTGACTACGACATCGACGCCCAGCCGCCCGGGCTCCAGGTATTCGAAGGCGTCGTGACTCGACATCTGCTCGACGAGATCAACGCGGCAATCGACGCCAGCCGGGAAACGTGGCGGCCGGCAGATGGCCGCCGCGCCACGCAGGCAGCAGCGCACTTTGCAGACATGCTGCGGCAAAACGAGGGCTTTGCGCTGGCGGAGCGGCAGGCCTGCGAGATCTCGAGACGATGGGCGCGCAAGGCCGGGTGGGAACTCAACGGCGAGCCGCCACTGTGCGTGCTGCGCTGTGTCAATAGCGGCTTGCCCGCCCAGAGTCACTTGCGGCACTATGACTCCCATATCCTGACGCTGCTGGTTCCACTGCAGGAGGCGCAGGCCACCCAGGAAAACGGGGACCTGATCATCTACCGGCACCAACGCCATGCGGTGACGGCCATGTCGAACATCGCTGCGAAGATCCGGCTGATCCTGTTGCGCAACCTGCCTTTCGTGGTGCGCCGCGCGCAGACCTTCCGCCATCTTGCCGAGCACAGGTGCGACCGCATCGCCTGCGTGCCGAGCAATGTCTATGCGTTCAACGGCTTCGTTACGCTGCATGCCAACCTGCATGCCGAAGCTGGCGAGCGCCGTTCATTGATCGTCCACTACTATGACCCCGGACTGACCGCAGGGCTCAGCATGGTGCCGCGCGCATGGCGCGCGTTCCGCGATCGGCTGCTCGACGCGTTCCAGCACACCAGGCCGCGGGCCTGAGCCACGCCCACCTCTCATCCCCCACCGGTTCCGCTTGGGCGCCCGGATCATTTCGCCGATACTGGGTAAGCGGGTCGTAGCCCCGGCGGCGCCAGACTGCGAATTGCTTCTACACGATGGATGGGACCGTCATGGCAACTGGCAGCGCGATGCTGGGCAAACACCCCGATCTGTCAGATGCGCAGGTCTATCTCTTCGCCTTTACCCTCGGCTGCACCACCGGCGTGGACTTCGTGGCGTCATCCATGATGGGCGTCGCGGGCACCCATATCCGGGGCGGCATTCACGCCTCGCCAGAGGATTTTCTCTGGAGCCTCACGTCTTATGCCGCTGCGGCCACCGTCGCCAACCTGGTGCTGCGGCGCATCGCGCAGGACATCAGCTATCGCGGATTTACGCTGCTCGGCCTGGTCATCGCCACCGTGGGCGCCGCGCTGTGCGCCGGCTGCAATACGTCGCTCGAACTGAGCCTGGCGCGCGCCGTGCAAGGTTTGGGCGCGGGCGGCCTGTTCACCGCGTCGCGCATCATCATCCAGCTGGCAGCGGCCCGCGAGGAGCGCCGGCCCCTCTTCCTGGGCTTCAATGCCGGCGGCATGGGCCTGGCGGCACTGGCCCCATGGATTACCGCGGTGCTGGTGGAGGATGCGAGCTGGCGGATGATCTTCGTGGTGCAGGCCGGGATGTCGGCCGCGGCGATACTGCTGGTGCTGGTCTCCTATCCGCGCCGGGTCGCGGCCTCGCTGGCACCGTGGGAGGTGGATGTCGGCGGCATGGATTGGGTGACCGTGATCTTGCTGGGCGCGGGCGCGCTGGTGCTGCTGCACGGCCTGGGCGACCTGCGCTTCTATGAGTTGGCGAACTCGCCGTCGGTAGCGATCACCCCGATCGTCGGGCTGGCGCTCGTGGCATGCGTCTTCGTCCACCAGCATCGCCACCCCGATCCCTGGCTCAATCCCAAGCTGCTGTTCGGCCGCCGCTACCTGGTCGGCCTGGGCTTCTACACCTTGTATTACTTCCTCAATGGGCTATGGGGCTATGTGGTGCCCACCACGCTGCAGTCCGGGCTGGGCTTCACCTTCCAGACCGCCGGCAAGGTGCTCACCATCACCGGGCTGATCGGCTTCGCGGGCCTGTGCGCATTTACCTACGCCGGTACCCGGCTGACGGGACAGCGCCGCTACATCGCCCTGGGGTACTTCATGTTTGCCGGCGCGGCCTGGCTGCTGAGCCAGCGAATGATGCCGGGGGCCTCCATGGCCGTCCTGCTGCCGGCCCTGACCCTGCAAAGCCTGACCACGCCCTTCATCCTGGCGCTGGTGGCGGGGCTGACCTATGCGGACTTCAGCGTCGAGGATTTTGCCCACGCCTATCAGTTCAAGAACATCGTGCGCCAGATCGCAACTGCCGGCGGCACTGGCGTGGCGAGCCTGTGGCTTCAGTATGGCGAGGCCATGGCACGCACACAGCTGGTTGCGCGGATTACGCCGTTCGACCTGCCCGATGGTTTTGACGCCGCCACGCTGATGCGCTGGTCGGCGCTGATCGACCAGCAGGCGCAGCTGATTGCGGTGAGCAATCTGTTCGCGCTGCTGGCAGTGGCGTGCGTGGGCGTGGCGCTGGTCGCAGTGGCGCAGCGCGCGCTGCGTTAAGCCGTGTCAAAGGGGGGATCGGAGGACTCGGCGAGGCACGGAATTGCGACGTGGATATGGATGCCGCACCGGTAAAAATCCCCCAAAGTGGCGGGATTGTGAGCAAACGAATGGGCTCTACAATGCGGGTGCGAGGCATATGCCTCGCCAGGCGAGCCGCACAGGAAGCACAATCATGACGCTTTACCTACTCGGATTCCTATTCTTCGAAGCCTTGTGGTTCTTCCCGTTCAGGAAGGTATTCAAGGCGGCCCATTTTGGTGCGTCCTACGCGTATCTGGCGCTGCTACCGTTCATCGGGCCGCTGCTGTGCATCTGGATTCTCGCGTCACGCCCCTGGCCACTGAAGACCAAGCTGGTCCGCTCGTTCTCGCAGGCGTAGCGCGAGCCGGGGTCCTCGTGACCCGCTCAGAAGTCGTGGTCCCCCAGCATGACGGGGTTAAGAGATGGGTCCGCAGACCACTTCTGCAAGGCCGCTTCCTGGATGCGGTCGAGATTGCGCTCGAAAATGTCCAGGTGGCTGCCAATCTGGCCCTGGGCCAGTTCGTCCAACGCCGAGCGCGACACGAAGCCGCTGCTGTCCACGCCGTTTGCCACAATGGAAAAGCCGATTTGCTCGCCATCTTCGGACGGGGCCGGATTGAGTATCAGGAAGGCAGTCGACATAGTTAGCTCACTTTGATTCAGAGGCAGGATCGTAGCATGAGCGATCCCGCGCGATTCGACCGGGCAGCTAGTGTCCCGTTCCGCTGATTCGTTCGCAAAGTCTGTTGAGCTTGGGGCAGGAATTGTAGGTTGGGGGAAGTGTGCGATGTGTATGGCTTGTGGCCCGCTGACGCGGGGGTGTCTCTTGTGGGCGGGGTTTTCATGCTTCTAGCTGCTGATGCAGAATAGCGTGAGTGGGCGGTGTTTTATCGCTTCTAGCTGCTGATGCAGAATAGCGTGAGTGGGCGGTGTTTTAGCGCTTCTAGCTGCTGATGCAGAATAGCGCGAGTGGGCGGTGTTTTATCGCTTCTAGCTGCTGGCGCGGCTGTACGGTGTTGGCCGTTTTAGAACGTGTGAGATGTCACTTTTCTTTACTCGTAAAGAAAAGTAACCAAAAGAAAGCGATCCTTGCAGGAGGCTGGCTTGTCGCATCCGGTTATACACAACTCTGACCATCACCGACCGGCCTCGGGGAAGAGCGTTCGCGTTCAATAACTTGGTGCGGCCCTTGTAAACTTGCGGCAC
>NZ_BAAILO010000101.1:0-36656 GCF_054589115.1 Cupriavidus sp. 8B
ATGACTGCATCTCCATGTTCAGTTTAGGAAGAATAGGTCTTTCTTTCTTTTGTCTCCACCCTCTTTACGAGTAAAGAAAAGTGACATCTCACACGTGTGTAAACGGCCAACCCCGTACAGCCGCGCCAGCAGCTAGAAGCATCAAAACCCCGCCCACAAGAGACACCCCCGCGTCAGCGGGCTAGACAGTGTCCTGTTCCGCTGATTCGCTCACAACGTCTACTGAGCTCGGCAAGGAGCGAATCAGCGGAGGCAGCCCAATCGAATGACTTGCATTTCTGCTTGTAGTGAGCGACGAAGTCGTCCCATTGGCATGCTGGCATCTCCGGTTCGTCGATACCACCATCCTGCAAAAATATAGATCCGTTAACAACGGAACGGGACACTAGACCTGCGCGCACGGGTAGTGCCGGACATGCATCATGCGGCGTCAGCCATCTCTTCTAAACGACGGGCACCGGCATGAACCTTATATCGAAGGATGCCGCGACTCGCCCCTCGGCACCCCCACCCACATGGCGATGCCACTAGCTACCAGCAACCCCGCCAACAGATACAACGCATTGTCCATGCTGCCGGTGTGCGTCTTGATCTGCCCGATGACCCACGGGCTGACGATGCCGCTGGTAATGCCGATGCTGCTGATAAAGGCAATGCCGGTAGCCGCGGTATGCGCAGGCAGATGGCTAGGCGGCAAGGACCAGAAGATCGGCAGCGCGGCAAAGATCAGCACGCACGCGGCGGACAGCAGCGCGAGCATCGCCGCGAAGCTGGGCAGGTGCAGGGTCAGCAGCGCCAGTGCCAGCGCGCCGCCAACCGTGCAGGCTACGAAGTGGCGATGCCGCTCGCCGCGCCAGTCGGAGTGGCGGGCAATCAGGATCAGGCCGACGGCGCCGATCGCATTCGGGATGACGGAGTAGAGGCTGATCGACATCACGTCGGTGATGCCGAAGTCCCGAATCATCAACGGCATCCAGAAGCTCAGGGTCAGCGAGCCGCATGTCAGCGCGAAGTAGATGAAGGCAAACAGGTAGATGCGGGGATTGCGCAGCGCCTCGATGAGCGCGCTGAACGAGTGCGCGTGCGTGGCCCGTCCGGCCGGGCCATTGTGCGCGGCAAGGAATGCCTTCTCCTTATCGGTGAGCCAGTTAGCTTGCTGCGGCCCGTCGACCAGGAACACCGCGGCGATCAGCCCGAGCACGATGGCGGGCGCGCCTTCGATGGCGAACATCCACTTCCAGCCGTAGAGCCCGAGCACACCGGCCATGTCGCGCATGATCCAGCCCGACACCAGCCCGCCCAGCACGCCGGCCACGGCAACGCCCGCGAAGAAGATGGCCATCACGGCAGCGCGCCGACGCGCCGGGAACCAGTAGGTCAGGTACAGCACGATGCCGGGGAAGAAGCCGGCTTCGAACACGCCCAGCAGGAAGCGCAGCGTATAGAAGTGCGTGGGCGTGGACACCCACATCATGCCGACCGATGCCAGGCCCCACAGCAACATGATGCGGGTGAAGGTGCGGCGCGCGCCGAAGCGGGCCAGCAGCATGTTGCTGGGCACCTCGCACAGCACGTAGCCCACATAGAACACGGCGGCACCCAGCCCGTACATCGCATCGCTGAAGCCCAGGTCCTGCTTCATCTGCAACTGGGCAAAACCGATGTTGATCCGGTCCAGGAAGGAGATGACGTAGCAGACGAACAGGAACGGGATGATGCGCAGCCAGATCTTTCGATAGAGCGCGTCTTCGTCGCGGGCAGCAGAAGTCGGGGGCGCGATGGCCCCTGCAGAGGGATAGGTCATGGATTGTCTCCGGGAACGCGGGCCCGGCGGGGCCCTGGATGCCGACGTCTGGCGCGTATTGGCAACGAGTGAAAGAGGGCGCGGGCAGCGCCCGCTGCAATCAGGCTTGTGCGCTGATCTCCTGCGCCGCGCCCTGCCGTGCGAGCTGCATGGCGGCGATGAGCGTGTCGTGGTCGCCGATATGGTTCGCGAGCAACAGGATCAGTTGCGCATTGGCCGCCTGGCTCTGGCCGTCGTCGAGATCGCGGTGCATGTCGATCAGGGCTTCGTAGAAGTCATCGGCGCGCGCCAGGTTGGGGTGGGTGTTGAGTGCCATTGCTGTCTCTCTGATTCGGACTGTCTCAGCGGGATTCATGCAGCCACCGGGGCGGCCGCTTGCGCTGCCGGAGCGCCGGCTTGCGTGCCCTGCGCGTTACCGGTCGCGCGTGACATGGCCCGCTGGATGCCGGCGATGTCGACCTGCCGCCAGCGCGCGCACACATGCTGGTCGGGGCGGATCAGGTACAGCGTGCCGGGCCGCGCGTCGTAGCGTTGTGCCGCCAGGCCCTCGGTGTCGTGCAGCACCGATATGCCGGGCAATGCGGCGCACGCCCTATCCGAGCTGACCACGACAAGCTTGAGCGGCAGCGTGCCGTGCAGCAGCTTTTGCAATGCGGCCAGGCTCTCGGCGTCGGGCGTGCCGAATACCAGGGCGGTGAATTGCCCGCCAAGCTTCGGCAACAGCCAGCCTTGGCCTTGCTCACCGGAGACCGGCGCATCGACGCAAGCCGTGCCCGGCACCATGGCACCCGCAAAGTCGTCGGTGTCGGCCGTGTTGAGCGGCGAATCGCGCAGTACGGATGGCAATGACAACCGTCCGCTATTGACCAGCTGCCGCGCAAACGCATGCTTCTTCGACAGTTCCAGCACGGCATCCCGGAACACCTTGCTCACGGCACTCTTCGGCGTGATGAAATCCGTCGAGCGCGTCGAGTTGCGGATGTTCTCGTCGGCGGCATACTCGCGCTCGCTCGCATACGTATCGAGCAGGCTGTCCGGCGCGTGGCCCTGGAGCACATAGGCCAGCTTCCACGCGAGGTTCTCCGCATCCTGCACGCCGCTGTTGGCGCCACGCGCGCCGAACGGCGAGACGCCATGCGCGGAGTCGCCGGCGAACAACACGTTGCCATGGCGGAAGCTGTCCATGCGCAGGCAGGAGAAGGTATAGACGCTGACCCATTCCAGCTCGAATTTTGCATCCGGGCCAAGTAGCGCCTGCACGCGCGGAATCACGCGCTCCGGCGTTTTCTCCAGCACGGGATCGGCATCCCAGCCGAGCTGGAAGTCGATGCGCCAGACATTGTCGGGCTGGCGGTGCAGCAACACGGACTGGTTCGGATGGAAGGGCGGGTCGAACCAGAACCAGCGCTCGGTCGGGAATTCCGCTTCCATCTTCACGTCGGCGATCAGGAAGCGATCCTTGAACGTGCGGCCCTTGCTGTCGAGGCCCAGCAGGTTGCGTAGCGGGCTGCGCGAGCCATCGGCCGCCACCGCATAGCGCCCGGTGAGCGCATAGGGGCCGTCCGGCGTGTCGACGGTGAGCACCACGGCCGCGTCCGGCGTGCCGGCGTGACACTGTTCGATGCCCGTCACCTTGTGCTTCCAGCGGATCTCCAGGTTGGGCAACTGGCGCGCGCGGTCGAGCAGGAAGCCTTCGACGTAATACTGCTGCAGGTTGATGAAGGCGGGCCGCTGGTGGCCGGCCTCCGGCAGCAGGTCGAAGGTGTAGACCTGCTCGTCGCGCACGAAGACCTTGCCGACGTGCCAGCACACGCCTTTGGCCACCATGGGATCGCCGCAGCCGAGCCGGTCGAAGACATCCAGCGTGCGCTTGGCAAAGCAGATCGCGCGGGATCCGCTCGACAGCGTGCAGTCATCGTCCACCAGCACAACCGGCACGCCGTGCTGGGCCAGGTCGATCGCGGTGGCCAGGCCCACCGGGCCGGCCCCTACGACGATGACGGGATGCGGGTTGCCAGTGTGTTCCTGCCCTTGCTCGCGGCAAGGCTGATACGCAAATGACAGGTTCTGGTAGTCGTTGCTCATGCCTGTGTCTCCATCCACTCGATACGGCCATTCCATCTATGCGGCGATTGGCCTTCAGTTTTGCAGCGCGGCCCACATTTCCTTGTCGCGCTGCGCGGTCCAGATGCGCGGATGCTGGATGCCGCTGGCTTCATCGAAGGCACGCGACACGTCGAACGGCAGGCAGTGCTCGTAGATGAAGACGTGGCCGAACTTCGGGTCCATCGATTTGCGTGTATGCGCCATCGCGCTCTTCAGGTCCAGACGGTCCACCACGGCTTCCTTGCCGGCCTGGAACAGCGTGGTGACGAAGTCCTTGGTGTATTCGATGCCCTTCTTGACCTCTTCCGGGTTGGTCAGGGCAGGGCCTCGGCCGGGAACCAGCTTCTCGGCGCCCAGTGCCTGCAGGGCGTCGAGCGTGGCCGGCCACTGCTCGAGCTGCGCGTCGCCGCAGTAGCAGGCGGCGTCGTATTCCACCAGGTCACCGGAGAACAGCACCTTCTGCGAAGGTAGCCAGACCACGGTATCGCCCTTGGTATGGCCCGAGCCCAGGTGCGCGATGCGGACTTCGAGCTTGCCGAGGTACAGCGTGATTTCCTTCTCGAACACCAGTGTTGGCCAGGTCAGGCCCGGCACGGTCTCCACGCCGGCGAACAGGCGCGGGAAGCGTTCGATCTCCGACTTCATGTCCGCCTCGCCGCGCTCCACGATCATTTCGTAGGTGCCGCGGCTGGCAATGATCTGCTGCGCGCCTTCGGCGAAGTAAGCCGAAGCACCCAGCACGCGCACCGCGTGGTAGTGCGAGAGCACCACGTACTTGATGGGCTTGTCGGTGACCGTGCGGATCCTGGCGATCAGGTCCTGCGCCATGGCGGGGGTGGCGGTGGTGTCGACGATCAGCACGCCGTCGTCGCCGATGATCACGCCGGAATTGGGGTCGCCCTCGGCGGTGTACGCGTAAGCGTTCTCGGAGAGTTGGGTGAAGGTGACTTTCTTGGCTTCCAGGTCGGCCTGGGATGCGAATGCCTTGCTCATGCTTGCCTCTTCTCTTTTGTCTTGCGTGGGGAAAAGACGAGACAGCAGGCGCCGGAGCGGATCACTGCATAGCGGGGACTGTCTCGCCCCGTATTCACTCTATAGCTGCACCGGTATCGGGGTAAGGCCATCTTAGGAATCCCGTCTAAATTAGTCAATAACAAATCATATTGTTTTTGACTAACTCGCGGAGCGGGACGGGTAAGCGACAAATAAAGCACAAATAAGGCGCGGAAATCCAAGGGGAAACCCTCGGTCTTGCCAGGTGGATGGCGCCGGGTCGATTACTATCTGGGTTTTCAAGCGGGGGCCGAATGCCACGACCAGCACGATCAGCGCGATCAGAGGCCAACACGGCGGACAACACCGCGAACAACACGACGGATAGCGGCGGCGAGGAAAAAGCGCAGCGCGGCATACAGAGCGTGGAAGTTGGTGGCCGCTTCCTGCGGGCGCTGGCCGATGTTCGTATGCCGATGACCCTGGCCGACCTCGCCGCCAGCGTGCAGATTGCGCCCGCGCAAGCACACACTTACCTCGTCAGCCTGGTGCGGCTTGGCCTGATCAAGCGCGACCACCTGTCCGGGCGCTACGAGCCGGGCCCGCTGGCGCTGCAGCTCGGCATGCTGTACCTGGACCACGATCCCGCCTACCGGGCGGCGGTGCCGCTGGTGGCCGCGCTAGCCGGGTCGTGCGGGTTCAGCGTGGCGATCTGCGCCGCCGGGCCGCAGGGCCCCACCATCGTTCGCTACGAGCACGCCGGCTCTCCCTTGCATGTGAACCTGCACGTCGGCACGGTGATGTCGCTGTCGGCAACGGCAACCGGCCGCGTGTTCTGCGCGTTCCTTGCGCCCGCGCAATGGCAGGCGATCTGGGAGCAACAGCACGCCGGCGACACGCCCGCCATCGACGCCACCGCCTTCGGCGCCACCCTCGCCGCCATCCGCGAGCGCGGCATCGAGCGCAGCATCGACGCGCCGAGCCCCGCCGTCAGCAGTCTCAGCGCGCCGGTGCTGGACGCCAGCGGGCGGCTGCGCCTGGCGCTGACCGTGGTGGGATCGACCGGCACCATCGATGTGGACTGGCGGGGCCCCGTGGCTGTCGCACTGCTCGACACCGCCGCGGCCATCCGTGACGCCATCGCCGAGCCTTCCGAATGACACCAGCCCCCATGCCAATCGACGACAGCCAGGGCGAAGCCGCCAAACCGCAGCGCGGCATCCAGTCGCTGGACAACACCGGCCAGTTGCTTGCCGCGCTGGTGGCGGCCGGGCGGCCGCTGCCCTTGCGCGACCTCGCCCGCGCGGCCGGCATGGCGCCCGCCAAGGCGTTCCCGCATCTGGTCAGCCTGCAAAAGATCGGCTTGCTGGCGCGGGACGCGGCAGGCAATTTCCTGTCCGGCCCCCTCGGCCTGGAACTCGGGCTGGTGGCCTTGCAGCGCCTTTCCCCAACGCGCGAGGCCGAACCCGAAGTGATCGAGCTGGCCGGCACGACCAGCCTGAGCGTGGCGATGGCGGTCCTCGGCCCGCTCGGGCCGACGGTGGTGCGGCTGGAGGAGGCGGCGCGGCCGCAGCACGTGAGCTTGCGGGTTGGCACCGTGCTGTCGCTGGTCAATACGGCGATCGGCAGGCTATTTGCGGCGCACCTGCCGGCGCACGTGCTGATGGGCCTGCTGGACCAGGATGCGCTGCGGCTGGCGGGCGTGCCCAAGGCGGAAGTCGTTGAACCGGACGGCGGCGCCGGCGAGGCGCTTGCGCCGGCATATGCTGCCCGGCTGGGGCAGATCCGCGCGCGCCGGATCGACAATGCGCTGAGCAAGCCGGTGCCCGGCATCGACACGCTCGCTGCCGCGGTGTTCGACCACACCGGCAGCATCGCGCTTGTCATTGCCCTGATCGGCACGTCGGCCAGCTTCGACAGCAGCACCGATGGCGCGACGGCCAGGACGCTGTTGCAGGCGGCGCGGCGGCTATCGTGGCGCTTCGGCGCGATGGAGCCGATGGAGCCGATGGAAGCCGTCGCGGGGAACGGCTAGGCGCCGCTCACTTACCTCTTGCCACGCGCCGGGATGGCTTCGGTGGCGGCGGCGCAGTTGCCTCGTCCTTGCCATCGTAGACCCGTGGATAGTGTTCGAAGGTGCGCTTCACCAGCTCGCGCAGCCAGATGATGGCCGGGTCGTGGTGGAATCGCGGATGCCAATGCTGCTTGATGGCGAATTCCGGCAGTGCCACCGGCGGCTGCATCACGCGCACCGTGCCGTAGCGGGCGAAGACGTTGGCGAGTTCCAGCGGCACCGTGGCGATCAGGTCCGGCTGCTGCTCCATCAGCAACGGCACCACCAGGAAGTGCGGCGTCGACAGGTAGATATTGCGCTTGATGCCATGGTCGTCGAACGCGCTGTCGTAAGCCGCGCTGGCGCGCCCTGACAGGGTGACCACGATCTGCGGCATGCGCTGGAACTGCTCGAGCGTCAGGGCCTCTCCCACTTCATGATTGCGCACGCTCACGATCGTCACGAACGAATGCATGAAGAGGCGCTGCTGGAACAAGCCTTCCGGCGCGGCGCGGATCGATCCCAGCGCCAGGTCGGCTTCTCCCGTGCCGAGCATGCCTTCGATCTGCTGGAGCGGGACCTGCAGCGTGCGCAGCGTGCAGTGCGGTGCCTCGCGGCGCAGCCTGCTGATGAGCGGCGGCAGGAAGACCAGCTCGCCCATATCGGTCATGCACAGGTTGAACGTGCGCCGCGCCGCCTGCGGATCGAAGCGGGACTGCGACAACACTTGCTGGCGCACCGTGGCCATCACGCCGACTATTGCCTCGGTCAGCTCCTCTGCCTTGTGCGTGGGCATCATGCCCGCCGGCGTCTTGACGAACAACTGGTCGTCGAAGAAGGCTCGCAGCCGGTTCAGCGCGTGGCTCATCGCGCTTTGCGTCAGGCCCAGCTCTTGCGCGGCCTTGGTCACGCTGCGCTCCCGCAGCATCGCATCGAACACCGTCAGGAGGTTGAGGTCCAGCTCGTCTGCATGCATGGCGTACATTCTCGCTATTAGGTGGATGACGTTGACGCATGTTTCCTCCAAATCTATTCTGCAGTCAAGGACCCCGGAGATGGGTCGGCGCATCTGGAGACAAGACATGACACCCCAAGCACGCACACGTTGCCACCCGCATCCCCGCCTGCATCCCTGCCCGCACGGCGCCTTGCCGCCATCCTGATTGCCTCACTTGTCCAGGCCACGGCGCTTTAGCCCGGCCTGCCAGTTTTAACGCCCGCGACACGCATGGCTCTTACGCAATGCGTGCATGGCAACCTGCGCCCTGAATTTCCACGCCGGGTGCAAAGAGATCGCTCCAAGGAACTTCGCATGTTTATCAAAAACACCTGGTATGTCGCCGGCTGGGACAAGGAAATCCCCGGCGAAGGCATGTTCTCCCGCACCATCATCGGTGTCCCTGTCGTGATGTACCGCAAGGAAGACGGCAACATCGTGGCGCTGGAGGATCGCTGCTGCCATCGCGGCGCGCCGCTGTCCGTCGGGCGCAGGGAAGGCGATTGCATCCGCTGCATGTATCACGGCCTGAAGTTCGACAGCGCGGGAAAATGCATCGAGGCCCCAGCGCAGGAACGCATTGCGCCGCAGGCCAAGGTGCGCAAGTTCCCGATCGTCGAGCAACACCGCTGGGTGTGGATCTGGATGGGCGACCCCGACCAGGCCGATCCGTCGCTGATCCCGGACGCGCAATGGCTGGATCACCCCGAATGGCGCAGCCTGGACGGCTATATCCACTACGACGTGAACTACCTGCTGATCTGCGACAACCTGCTCGATTTCTCGCACCTGCCGTTCGTGCATCCGACCACCCTGGGCGGTAGCGAGGACTATGCGGCCGTCAAGCCCAAGGTGGAGCGGATCGATGGCGGTGTGCGGATTACGCGCTGGGCCATCAATACCGAAGCGCCCGCCTTCGCCAAGGCCGTGAAGGACTACCCCGGTAAAGTCGACCGCTGGAATATCTACAACTTCACGATTCCGGCCATCCTGTTGATGGATTCCGGCATGTCTCCCACCGGCACGGGCGCGCCGGAAGGCGTGCGTGTCGACGCTGCCGAATTCCGCGGCTGCCAGGCGATCACCCCGGAGACCGAGAACTCCACGCACTACTTCTTCGCCCATCCGCACAACTTCGCCATCGACAAGCCGGAAGTCACCGCGTCGATTCATCAAAGCGTGGTCACCGCGTTCGCCGAGGACCGCGAGATCATCTCGGCGCAACAGAGAAGCCTTGAGCTTGAGCCCAGCTTCAAGATGATGCCGTTCTCCATCGACGCTGCGCTCTCCCAATTCCGTTGGGCCGTGAACCAGAAGCTCGAAGAGGAAGCGGCGGCATCCGCCGAGAAAGCGGCGATGTCCGCGCAGAGGTAGCACGGCATGCTCGAACTGATCGTATCCAGTGTGACCGCCGAGGCCGAAGGGGTTCGCGGCATCGAGCTGCGCCGGCCCTGCGGCGGTGCCTTGCCGGCGTTCACCGCAGGTGCGCATATCGATGTGCACCTGCCCGGCAACATCGTCCGGCAATACTCGCTGTGCAACGACCCGGCGCAGACCGACCGCTACTGCCTTGGCGTGGGGCTTGCGCCGTCATCGCGCGGCGGCTCGCAGTATCTGCATGACGCGATCGAGGAGGGCCACTCGCTCAAGGTGAGCATGCCGCGTTCGCTGTTCGGCATCGACGCGGCGGCCACGGCGCACGTGTTCATTGCCGGCGGCATCGGCATCACGCCGATCCTCAGCATGATCCGCTGGTGCGAGGCCAACGACAGGCCGTGGAAACTGCTCTACTGCATGCGCTCGCGCCGGCGGGCGGCTTACCTGGATGCCTTGTCGGGATATGGGGAAAGGGTGCAACTGCATGTCGATGACGAGAGCCATGGCGCGCTGGCGGACCTCTCCTCCTTTCTTGGCGCGCTGCCCGAGGGCAGTCACGTGTATTGCTGTGGGCCGTCGCCACTGATGGATGCGGTGGCCGCCAAGGCAGACGCGGCGGGCGTGCCGCGAGCCGCCACGCATTTCGAGCGGTTCGGCGCGGATCCGCAACAGGCCGGTGCCAATGCCGATGCGGACCAGGCTTTCACGGTGGTCCTGCACCGGCACGGCGGCCGCTTCACCGTGCCCGCCGGCGCCACCATTCTCGAAACGCTTGAACAGAACGGCGTGCCGTTGCCTTTCTCCTGCCGCGAGGGGCTGTGCCGCAGTTGCGAGGTGCCGCTGCTGGCTGGCAAGGCGGACCACCGGGACTACGTGCTGAGCGGCGAAGAGCGCGAGGCGAACACGGCCGTCATGATTTGCGTTTCCCGGGCGTTGACGCCCGAGCTGGAACTGGACATCTGAGCGACGCCGTGGCGCGCCACTGCCCGGCAACAGCATCACAACACGCGCCACGCAGATGGCCGCGATCCTCCAAGGAGACAAAACGATGTTCCATCCCACCCGCTCACTGATGGCAGCGATGCTTGCCATTGCCGGCTTGGCCGCAAGTCCTGCGCATGCCGATATCAACGTTGGCGTTACCCTGTCTCTGACCGGTCCGGCGGCATCGCTGGGCATTCCGGCAAAGAGCGCCATCGACCTCCTGCCCAAGGAGGTGGCCGGGCAGAAGCTGAACTTCATCATCCTCGATGACACCTCGGATCCGAGCGTCAGCGTGCGCAACTTCCGCCGCCTGGTGGATGAGCACAAGGTGGATGTGGTGATGGGCTCATCGGTCACGCCGTCCACCATTCCACTGGTCGACGTCGCCGCCGAGACCAAGGTGCCGCTGATGAGCCTGGCCGCCAGCGCCAAGATCGTCGAGCCGCAGGACGAGAAACGGCGGTGGGCATTCAAGGCGATCCAGAATGAGAACCTGATGATCGGCGCCACGCTTGACCATATGCAACAGGCCGGCACGAAGACGCTGGCATTCATGGGCTTCTCGGATGCCTATGGCGACGCATGGCTGTCCGCACTCCAGCCGCTGGCGGACAAGGCCGGCATCAAGCTCGTGGCGACGGAGCGTTATGTCCGCACGGACACCAGCGTGGTGGCGCAGACACTGAAGATCATCGCCGCGAAGCCGGACGCCGTCCTTGTCGCGGCATCCGGCACACCCGGCGCCCTGCCGCAGAAAACGCTCACCGAACGCGGGTACAAAGGACGCGTCTACCAGACCTACGGCATTGCCAACCGGGACTTCCTGCGCGTTGCCGGAAAGGATGCGGAGGGCGCGATCTTCGCGGTCGGGCCGGTGCTGGTAGCGGACCAGCTTGAGCCGGGCAGCCCGATGCGGCCCGTCGCGCAGGATTTCGTCAAGCGCTACGAGGCCGCGTACGGCCCTAACTCAGCCTCGATCTTCTCGGCCAACGTCTGGGATGCGGGCCTGGTGCTGCGTGCGGCGATTCCCGCCGCCCTTGGCAAGGGCAAGCCGGGCACCGAGGCGTTCCGCATTGCGCTGCGCGACGCGCTGGAGCGCACCAGCGGTGTCGTGACTACCCAAGGCGTGACGACGATGTCCCGGTCCGACCATGTTGGCTACGACAAGCGGGCAGCGGCGCTGGTCCAGATCCAGAATGGCGGATGGAAGTACCTGAAGTAGGTCAGGGCAAGGGCGTGGCTTACAGGTAGCCGGTGTGCTTGCCGGGCGCGTCGAAATCGACTTCGCTGTGGATGGGAGAGACGGGCGCATGCCCCGGGGAGGAAGCCATGATGAAGCCTTCGGGTGATGGCGGCGCGAGCCGTGCGGCGCACGCGGCATACTGAAACCCGTCACTCTACGCAGCCGGCCCTGCGCGCGGAAGGAACAATTCGGCGCATGGATATGCATACTGCGTTGCGCATGCTTGGCCCCCCGGTCGCCACGGTTGCTAGTCTGGCGCTTTCAAGTTGTAGTAGTCCACCCGGTACGGCGACTCATCCTGCCACCCCGTCTTCCAGCTCGCCACCGGCTTGCCCTTTTTGTCGGCATCGAACAGCGGCATTCCCTTCAATGCGCAATCCTGGTCGATGGCAAGCGTGCTTCCTGCAAGTATCACCGGCGCCTTGCCGTCGGTGGGCCACTGTCCTGCGGGTAGCTTGACCACAGCCACCAGCATTTGCGTGGTGGCCGCGATCCACGTCAGCCTGGATTCAAACGCGTCGCTGCTGGTGCGCGGAAGCTTGCTCGCATCAGCCTGAGCGGAGTAGGGCAGCGTGACCAGGTATTGGTCCTGCGCTTTGAGCGCGAAGACCACCGGCTCGCCCTTGAACTCAACGAAGGACGGAATCTCGGCATTCCACAGTGTCTTGAATACCTCCTGCGACGCAGGCGTCTTGATGGCTACGGGCCCGCTCGATGGCCCACCTGCCGCGAACACGGCGCTGCAACTCAGCACGAGGCACAGCGGCGCCAGATTCCTTCTGCTCATTTCATCCTTTGTTCTTGCGCGAATTCAAGAATAGGTGTGCATGATACGGTCTGGCGCCCCGGTTTCCCTATCGAGTCATGCAGGCCCGCCCAATCGCCGGCAGGTTTTCCGGATTTGCTACTGCGGTTTTATTCTTGGACCGGCATGCCGTCGCCTGCCTAGACTGGTTCCCCTGGCATCCCGCCAACTCAATCATCGCCAGCAAACATTCGAGGTGAACGGCTTATGAACCTGCGCGCAATTTTCTCCACGGTCCTGGCCGCCACGACGGCGCTCGCCATCGGCGCCGCCCCGGCGCTGGCCGCCGACAAGCCCATCAAGGTAGGCGTACGCGGCGGCGTGGACGAAGAGATCTGGGAAGTGGTGACCAAGGTGGCCAAGAAGCAAGGCCTCAACGTGGAGCCGATCGTGATCACGGGCACCGCCAGCCCTAACGAGGCGCTGAACAACGGCGATCTCGACGCCAATGCGTTCCAGCACAAACCGTTCCTGCGCGACCAGATCAACCAGCGCGGCTACAAGATCGCGGCGGTGGCCGATACGTTGATCTCGCCGATCGCCTTTTACTCGCGCAAATACAAAGCCCTGGAGTCGCTGCCGCAGGGGGCGCGGCTGGGCATTCCCAACGATCCGAGCAACCAGACCCGAGCGCTGGTGATCCTGCGCGACCATGGGCTGATCAAGCTGCGCGATGGTTTCGACCCGTACACCGGCACGGCCACGCTGGGTGACATCACCGCCAATCCCAAGAAGCTGGACCTGGTGGAAAGCGCCTCGGTCGTGCTGGCGCGTTCGCTGCCGGACGTGGATGCCGCCGCCGTGGTCAACACCTTTGCCTACCAAGCCGGCCTGATCGCCACGCGCGATGGCATTGCGGTGGAGAAGAAGGAGCACAACCCGTACGTGAACGTGATCGCCGTGCGCGAGCGCGACAAGGCCGCGCCGTGGGTGGCGCCGTTGATCAAGGCGTACCACTCGGATGAGGTGCGCAAGTTCATCCTGACCAAGTACCAGGGCTCGGTGATCCCGGCGTTCTGATGTCATTGTTCTCGCCGTTACCGGAGGATCTTCATCGTGTCACAAGCGCCCCCGCTGCAATCAAGCCTGCCGCATATCGTCTTCGAGCATCTCGGCAAGCATTACCCGGGCGCGCCGGTGGCAGCGCTGCAGGCCGTGTCGTTCACGGTGGCGCGCGGAGAAGTCTTCGGCATCATCGGCCGTAGCGGCGCGGGCAAGTCCACGCTGCTGCGGACCATCAACATGCTGGAGCGTCCCAGCACCGGGCAGGTGCGCGTGGATGGCGTGGATGTGGGCGAACTGGAGGAAGATGGCCTGGTAGCGCTGCGCCGGCGCATCGGCATGATCTTCCAGCATTTCAATTTGCTGTCCGCCAAGACCGTGTTCGAGAACGTGGCCTTGCCCTTGCGCGTGGCCGGCGTGCCGCGCGCGCAGATCGTGCCGCGCGTGATGGCGCTGCTGGAGCTGGTGGGCCTGGCCGACAAGGCGCAGGTCTATCCGGCCACGCTGTCCGGCGGGCAGAAACAGCGCGTGGGCGTTGCGCGTGCGCTGGTGCACCGGCCGGAGATCCTGCTGTGCGACGAGGCTACCTCGGCGCTGGACCCGGAGACCACCGAATCGATCCTGGCCCTGCTACGCGATATCAACCGCAAGCTTGGGCTGACCGTGGTGCTGATCACGCACGACATGGCGGTGATCCGCCAGGCTTGCGACCGCGTGCTGGTGCTCGACCAAGGCCGCGTGGTGGAGCTGGGCACGGTGTGGCAGGTGTTTGCCGAGCCACAGGCCGCCGCCACGCTGGCGCTGTTGCGCCCGCTGCGGCTGGAGCTGCCGGTGCCGGTCGGCGGCGAGTGTTCCAATGCCATTCATTCCGCCAATGCGGCCAACGCGTCGTACGCGAGTGCGCGCGCCAATATCGAGAGACAGGCTTATGTTCCCGCCAATGGCTGACAAGTACGTAAAGGCGCTGGGCGAGACCATGCTGATGGTGAGCGCCGCCTGCCTGGTGGTGTTCCTGTGCGGCATGGCGCTGGCCATCGTGCTCACGCTGAGCGCGCCGGGCGGCTTGCGTCCGCGGCCGCGGCTGCACCGCACGCTGTCGGCGCTGGTCAATACCTTTCGCTCGATCCCGTTCATCATCCTGCTAGTGGCGATGCTGCCCGTGACGCGGATGATCGTCGGCACCACCATGGGCACGTGGGCGGCGGTGGTGCCGCTGAGCGTGCACCTGATTCCCTTCTTTGCGCGGATTGCGCAGGTCAGCCTGAACGAGATCGATCCGGGCCTGGTCGAAGCCGCGCGCGCCATGGGCTGCCGGCGCTGGCACATCGTGCGCCACGTGTTGTTGCCCGAAGCGCTGCCCGGCATCGTCGGCGGCGCCACGGTCAGCGTGATCGCCATGATCGGCTCATCGGCCATGGCCGGCGCGGTGGGCGCCGGCGGCCTGGGCGACCTGGCCATCCGCTACGGCTACGAGCGCTACGAGACCGCGGTGATGTTCAACGTGATCGTGATCCTGGTGGCGCTGGTCACGCTGGTGCAGTTCGGCGGCGAGCGGCTGGCGCGGCGCTTCGACCACAGGCGCTGAGCCGGCTACGGAGCCGCCTGCCGCTGCCAGTGCTTACTGGCGGCTGCTAGCGTTTACTGGCGATACGACGGATCGCTGCGATCGAGCTGCCGCAGCAGGGCCGACCAGTGCTTGCGCGTGACGGGGCCGCCGGCATTGCTCACCACCAGGTCCGCCACCTTGCGCGCCACCGCATCGGGCGCGATCACCAGTGCTGCGCCGCCGGATTGCGCGGCCAGCTGCGCCACGCAGGCGCGCTCCAGCATATGCAGTTCCTGGAAGGCTTGCGCAATGGTGGGCGCGCAGGTCAGCAGGCCGTGGTTGCGCAGGATGAAGATGTCGCGATCGGCCAGGTCCGCCACCAGCCGGGAGCGTTCGTCCAGGTCGATGGCGATGCCTTCGTAGTCGTGGTACGCCACCCGCTCGAAGAAACGCATGGCGTGCTGCGAAATCATCAGCAGGCCATCGCGCTGCGCCGACACGCCGATGCCGGCGGCGGTGTGGGTATGGAGCACGCAGCCCACGTCGTGGCGCGCGGCGTGAATGGCGCTGTGAATCACGTAGCCGGCCGGGTTGATGCCCAGGCCGGTGTCGTCGCGCAGGATCTCGCCGTCGATATCGACCTTGACCAGGTTGGACGCGGTGATTTCTTCAAAGGTCAGGCCATAGGCGTTGATCAGGAAATGTTCATCCGGACCCGGCACGCGTGCGGAGAAATGCGTGTAGATGTGATCGGTCCAGCGGAACTGCGCCGCCAGCCGGTAGGCCGCGGCCAGCTCCACGCGCACGGCCCATTCGGCGGGCGAGACCTCGGCCTGGACGGCGGGGAAGTGCAGGGTGGGCAGGGTGGGCAGGGACAGGCTGTGATCCGACAAGGCAAGCAGCGGTTCGGTGACGGCGTTCATGCGGCGCTCCGGCAAAAAGCGGGGGTAGGTGCCGGAACATCATACGGCTGCCGCGCGGGCTTGCCCACGCCGCAATCGGCATATGGAAATGCAAGGGCGGCAGGCAGCGATGCGGCAGCGATGCGCCATCCCGTAGAATTCTTTCCTGTGCGGTCATGCCCATGCACTGCGCGGCATGCGCACACCCGGCACAACACATAAGACCAATAACCCAGGAGAGCCCTTTGAAGAAGCCCTTTGCCCTCATCGCCGCCGCAGCAGCTTTGACGACGGCCGCCACCGTTGCCCACGCCGCCTATCCCGACCGTCCCATCAAGCTGATCGTGCCCTTCCCGCCGGGACAGGCCACGGACATCTTTGCGCGTGCGCTGGCCGAGCGGCTGGGCAAGCAGCTAGGTCAGCCGGTGGTGGTGGACAACCGCGCCGGGGCGGGCAGCAACCTCGGCATGGAGATCGCTTCCCACGCCGCGCCCGATGGCTACACCCTGGTGATGGCCGGCAGCGCGATGGCGATCAACCAGACGCTGTACAAGAAGCTCAACTACAACCCACGCCAGGATTTCCAGCCGATCTCCGGCGTGTTCTCCGTGCCGCTGGTGTTCCTCGCCACGCCGGCTTCCGGCATCGTCTCGCTGCGCGACCTGATCGCCAAGGCCAAGGCCGCGCCCGGCAAGTACAGCTACGCCAGCGCCGGCGTCGGCGGTACCCAGCATCTGTCCGCCGAAATGCTCAAGGCCCAGGCGGGCATCTTCATGGTGCACATTCCCTACAAGGGCAGCGGCCCGGCGCAGTCCGACTTCCTCGGCAACCAGATCCCGCTGATGGTGGATTCGGTGACGGCGGCGCTGCCCCTGATCCAGTCGAAGAAGGCCGTGCCGCTGGCGGTCACGGTGGCCAAGCGCACGCCGCAGCTGCCGTCCGTGCCCACGGTGCGCGAGGAAGGCGTTCCCGGCTTCGAGGCCCTGGGCTGGGCCATCCTGATGGCGCCCAAGGGCCTGCCACCCGCGCTCGTGAGCCAGCTCAACGCGGAAACGGTGAAGGCGCTGCAGTCGCCCGAGCTGTCGAAGTTCATCACCGACCGCGGCTCGGAGCCGATGCCGCTGAGCCCGGAGGACACCGGCAAATTCGTCGACAGCGAGATTCGCAAATGGGGCGCGGTGGTGAAGCGCTCGGGGGCGCAGGCGGACTGAGCGCGTAGTGTGAAGAAGAAAGCCGGGCCCCATGGCTGGCCCGGCTTTGCTTGGGGTTCTTCACCGACATCGGGACTCAGGATCCCGCGACTCTGACCACCTTGGAAAATCCCTCTTCAATGCAAGGCGGCTCGAACAAGTTTCCTACACTCTCGATGCTTTCGTCCGGTACGCGTTTGTCCGCTGGCCTGTCGGCGTTGCGCATCTTCGCGACGGCTAGCGGAGTGTCAATCCATATCGCCAGTGCTTGGGCACTCCGTCGATGGGCGATCTCGATGATCTGGCTCCGATGCCGCGCGCCCGGCAACGCCGCATCGAAGCAAATGCAAGGCGCGTAGTCGCTCGCGTGACGTGCGATCCAATGAGATTTTCCTGCGCCCTGCAGTCCGCAGACGATGAGCACTCGCGGCTGAAGGTCACGCATTTCAATCAGCGCCTGTTCGAGTGCAGCAAAGCTGCTCGACCACGCAAACTTGCTGCGTTCCGGCGTCCATACCCGTCCTGCCGGCGTTTCTAAATAAGCATCGGGGTTGATGATGCGAATCCTGTCCATCAGGCGCAGCGCTGAGTTCTGGAGCCCGCACTATACCGCGGCCTTCAGCTCGTGTGCGCACAGTGATCCACCGCCTCAGCCGACTGAGGCCGGCTGAGGGAGGGGCGGATAGACTGGCAACCGACCCTTCGGCATTTGCGTCGGCGCGCGATGGAATAAATCCTGGCCGCCAAGCGTTTACTCAACCGGACCACAGTTCTTCTGCCGTGGAGGCATCGTGCGCGATTCGCCACCCTGGTTTCGGGCCACCCGCGGGCACGCAATCGCCGAACTTGTGCTCGCCACATTCGCATCGCTGGCGGGCGCCGTCAGCCAGACCCAGCCAACCGAGGCCGACGGGCGGCCCGATCGGTACATGCTAGCGCCGCAACGCTCGAGCGTCACGTTCGACGTCGACGCCTTCTCGCACTCACAGATCAAGATGCGCTTTCACCGCATGAATGCACAGCTCGAAGGGACGCGGGCCGGTCTTGACTCGGGCCGAGTCATCGTGACGATCGATGCCGCAAGCGTTGAGGCGCGCCCGCGCTTCCTGTCTCCGATCATCCGGGGTGGCGGCATGCTCGATGTGGCCCGCTATCCGGAGATCCGCTTTGTCAGTACCCGCTTTGTCCGGACCGCAGAGGGCAGCGGGTGGCTTTTCGGCGACCTCACGATCCATGGCATCACGCGTCCGGTCAGCCTTCTCGTAACACCAGGCGGCGCCATCGGAGAGCCGCGGCGCGACGGCACGCTTGCCTTCTCCGCGGCCGGAGAAGTCAGCCGCCGGGAGTTCGGCCTGGCAGCATGGTTCCCCACTATTGGCGACGCCGTGCACATGAATATCCAGGTGGAGTTCGTGCTTGGCCCTTGAAGCGCTTGGCAATACCAGGGGGTGCGTTCACTGATGCGACACAGGAGACCATCATGTCGGCTAGAACCCTTGCGGCGTTGCTTGCCGCATGCCTTCTTGCGGCTTGTGGCGGAGGCGGGGACGAGCCCGGCACCACGGCCGGATCGGGGGCGGGCATGACGGGCGGCGCATCGTCAGGAAGCGCGCCCGGATTCCAGCCGGCGCCAGGTACCGGCGGCATCGGTGGTGGCGCCGGCGGGGCTGGCGGCGTAGGGGCAGGGCCCGGAATGTAGCGGGTGGACTATGCTTGGATCGAATACCGGCCGAAAGAAACTGCACCTTTCGGCAATGGAGAATGGTCATGCAATATCGTCTCGCCAAGTGGCTGGCCGGCACCGCGGTTGCGCTGTCTGCCTGTGCGTCCCTGCAACCCGTCCAGACTGCGCAGAAAATGATAGGCAGCCCGGCAAGCTCCGTGCGCGAGACCTTTGGCGCGCCCACGGAGACCTATGAGCTCGCCGGCGGCACCAGCCGGTGGATCTATTCGCACCAGCCTTTGGGATATGAGGTCTACGCCGCAGATTTTGGCGCGAACGGAAAGCTCGTCAACTTCCGCCAGATGTTGACGGAGAAAGAGATCTACGAGGCAAAGCCGGGGGTCTGGACCAAGCGCGACGTGGCCGAGCGCTTCGGCCTGCCGCGCGAGCCTGTCCAGTACTACCCGCTCATGAAGCGCGAGGCATGGTCGTACCGGCTCTATGCGAGTGGCTATCAGCCGGCCCACTTCAGTGTCTACTTTGACGACCAGGGCGTACTGGATCGCACGATGATCATCGTTGATTCGCTTGGAGGCGGCCGGCGGCGCAAGTGATGCCCATTTCGCGCTGCCACTTTGCGATGACCGGCTGGATAACGCTACGAAACGCAAACACTGCGAGTATTGCTGGACAACAGGCGTGCAATCGACATTGGCTCTGCGATCCCGTTGCAGCAGCCGTCGTTGACCGCCTCTCTCACCTCACTCGTCAGAGAGCAAGGTGCACGGCGGGCAGGAACTGGCCACGCTGTTGCGCGTTCTGGAACAGGATGGCGATGCCCTCGCCGTCGTCCACGACGATATCCGGTGCCTTGTCGCCATTGAGGTCGCCCACGGCCATCGTGTGGGCGCCTTGGAAATTCCCGATCCTGACTGGATTGCCGAACGCCCCGCGTGTCTGGCCCTGGAAGTAGATTTGAACGCTCCCATTGAACGGCGGGGCGCCACTCGCATTCGCCGTGACGATATCCAGCTTGCCGTCGCCGTCGATGTCGCTAATGGCAATGGCCATCGGCGCACGAGCGGACGGGTAGCTGACCGCGTTCAAGAATCGCCCGGGCGATGCGGTGTCCTGAAGCAGGACGGACATACTGGGACTCGACCCGTTGCCGGCGCCTTGGTTTGCCACGGCCAGATCCGGCTTGCCGTCGCCGTTCAGGTCACCAATCGCGATGGCCGCCGGTTGGAGTCCAACCACGTACTCCGTCGCCGGCAGGAAGGTTCCAGGGGTGACGGCATCCTGCATAAAGACCAGCACCTTACCAGGACCGTTGTCCACGGAAGCCGTTACCGCGATGTCCAGACGGCCATCGCCGTTCAGGTCGGCGAGGGCAACTGCCCCGGAACCTGTGGCAGTCATGATCGACTGGGACAACACGAACGTGCCAGGCTGCGTCGCGCTCTGCGTGAAAACAAGGACCGTCGGACCGGCAGATGCCGGGCTCGCCGTCACGACGATATCGGGTCTGCCATCACCGTTGACATCGCCGACGGCCACGTCGTTGATGACGTGCGTTCCGATTGGCACTAGCTGCGGGCTGAGGAACGAGCCGAGGCGGCTCGGGTCGTGCCTGAGAATGATGAAGTTATTGGGAAGCAGCGTGCCGGCCTTGGTGTTCTGACTTCCCAGGACGATGTCTTTCCCGCCATTGCCGGAGAGGTCCCCGAGCGCCAGTCCTGAGGGATCGAATTCCGCACCGAAGCGCACGCTAGCTGTGAAAGTACCAGGCGACAGTGGCTTCTGCGTCAGAACGGCGACAAATCCCGGGTGTGGGGGCGCAGAGTGAACGGTGGCGGCTGACACCACAAGATCGAGCGCGCCATCCTGGTTCACATCGCTGATGACCACGTTGGCGGGCGAGACAAAAGCCGGGATGACGTCACCGCCGCCGTCCCCTCCACCTCCGCAGCCCTGGATGGCCAGGGTCAGGGCGACCAATGCCAGCGGCCTAGCGATCCCCGCCGCGTAATGGCGTGAAGCCATGCACGTGCGAGGGAACAGATTGTTGATCATCGCGTACTTCTTGTTCTTCAGCTTCCACTCGCGGCCCCCGGCCCGCCATGAAGGCGATGGCCACTCCGCCAAGGCGCATTCGATGGGATTCAGTATAGAAAAAATGCGGTGCGCCGCGCTGTTCGCCCCCGCGCGGTCCTGAACGCCGTCGCCAAGGGCGACGTAGAACTGACCGTGATCACGGTCCCGAACATCACCGGCACACCTGGCATCGAGTTCGCTGGGCTTCTTCCGCGGGAGCTACCGGAGCGCTGAAAGCTCAATGGCGCCAGGCCCCTTCCGCCTGCCTGACATCCAGTTCCGCTTCTTGGAGCTTCTGTTTCAGCCCGGCGCTTTCCAGCGCAATGCAATATGCCGGCATGGCGCGCTCGAAGCGCCAGCCTTCCGACAGCTTGCCCGCGTCGACCGTATCAAAACCGAACTGGTCGACGAGGCCGGCGACCACCTGCTTGGCTTCGGTGTCGTCCCCGGCGATGGGCAATGCCCGGCGGCC
Organism: Cupriavidus sp. 8B; assembly: GCF_054589115.1. NCBI lineage: Bacteria > Pseudomonadati > Pseudomonadota > Betaproteobacteria > Burkholderiales > Burkholderiaceae > Cupriavidus > Cupriavidus sp. 8B. The sequence goes on from NZ_BAAILO010000101.1 coordinate 21,232, forward strand.
GATGGTGCCGGCCGGCTGGCCGGTGGTGTCGATGTCCTTCGCCAGGATGGCGTTGAATGCCTTCACCACTTTCGCGCCCGGCAGGAAATCCGCCAGCAGTTCGCTGGTGGTCGTCGCGCCGTTGTCCAGCGCCGCGATCTGGCCGTCGCGCTGCGGGTAGTAGTTGCCGGTGTCGATCACGATCTTGCCCTTGAGCGCTTGCGCCGGGATCGACCGGTAGCTGGCAAGCGGCACGGCGACGACAATCACATTGCCGAACGCGGCTGCCTGCTCGGCGGTGCCGGCGGCGCAGCGGATCGTCGCCACCGTGCTCAACAGCGTTTGTGGGCCGCGGGAGTTACTGATCATGACCTGGTGGCCATGGGGTGCGTGCCGAGGATGGCGAGCGCGCGGCCGATATAGCCCGCGCCGAGGATGCCGATTTTCATTGCCTTATCTCCATCTGAGTCTTTCAAGCGTGCCGCCGAGCGATTGACTGCGGTTGGAAAGACTATGATTGGAAACTCAAACGAGATAAATGGGCGGATTCGCCCGGCTGTGGAAACTGGGAGTTGCGAATGATGGATCGGTTGACGAGCATGGCCGTCTTTGTGAAGACGGCGGACACTGGCTCGTTCGCGGCGGCGGCGCTGGCTTTCGGCATTTCCTCGCAGATGGCCGGCAAGCATGTGAACTACCTGGAAGAGCGGGTGGGCGCCAGTCTGCTCAACCGCACCACCCGGCGGCAAAGCCTGACCGAAATCGGGAAGATCTTCTACGAGCGTTGCAAAACCCTGCTGGCCGATGCCGAGGCGGCGGAGTCGGTGGCGCAGGAGCTATCCGCCTCGCCGCGCGGCAAGCTGCGCATCACCGCGCCGGTGACCTTCGGCGCGTTCAGCCTGGTGCCGGTGGTGACCCGATACCTGCGCACGCATCCCGATGTGCAGGTCGATCTCACGCTGACCGACCGCTTTGTCGACCTGATCGACGAAGGGTTTGAGGCAGCGATCCGCCTGGGATCGTTGCCGGATTCTTCGCTGATTGCGCGCCCGCTGATGCCTTACCGCTTGCTGCCCTGCGCCTCTCCCGCGTATCTGGCGGAGCACGGCGCGCCACAGACGCCGCAAGCACTCTCGGGGCACGAATGCCTGGGCTTTGCCTATTCATCGCAGCCGCCGGCAAGCGAGTGGCACTTTGCCGGCAAGGACGGCAAGCCATTGACCGTGCCGGTGCGCAGCCGCTTCCAGGCCAACGACATCAAGGCGCTGATCGCTGCCGCGCTGGATGGTTTCGGCATCATCCTCGGGCCGGAGGTGGCGGTGAAGGGTGCGCTGGCGTCCGGTCAGCTGGTGCGCATCCTGGCCGAGTACGAGGCGCCGTCCCGGCCGATGCATGTGGTGTTCGCGGCCAGCCGCGTGACACCGAAGCTGCGCAGCTTTATCGACCACGTGGTGGCGGAGTTCGGGCCGCCGGCGGCTTGACCTTGCGTTGAGCTCACCGCGCTATAGCGCACGCACGGGAAGACACAACTCGCAAGTCAGTGAGCCCGTTCGCGCATCCTGCTCAACCAGTTCGCTGGCCGCGTGTGCTCACGCAAGCCAGCGCGGGCCGGCAACCGTGCTCAGGCGAGCGCCGGGTAGTCGATATAGCCTTCGGCGCCCGAATGGTAGTAAGTCTCGGGCTGCGGCGCGTTCAGCGGCGCGTCGATCTGCAGGCGGCGCGGCAGGTCGGGGTTGGCGATGAACAGCTGGCCAAAGGCCACCGCATCGGCTTCACCGGCTTGCAGCACGTGCTCGGCCGTTTCCTTGGTCATCTTCTCGTTGGCGATATAGGTGCCACCAAACGCCTTCTTCAGCGCAGGGCCGAGGCGGGGCTCGCCCAGCGCTTCGCGCGAGCAGATGAAGGCAATGCCGCGCTTGCCGAGTTCGCGCGCCACGTAGCCGAAGGTGGCCGGCAGGTCCGAGTCGCCCATGTCGTGCGCATCGGCGCGCGGTGCCAGGTGCACGCCCACGCGCGCTGCGCCCCACACGTCGATGCAGGCGTCGGTCACTTCCAGCAGCAGGCGCGCGCGGTTTTCCAGCGAGCCGCCGTAGGCGTCGGTGCGCTTGTTGGTGCTGTCCTGCAGGAACTGGTCGAGCAGGTAGCCGTTGGCGCCGTGCACTTCCACGCCGTCGAAGCCGGCGGCCTTGGCGTTCTCGGCGCCGTGGCGGTAGGCGGCGACGATGCCGGGGATCTCATCGGTTTCCAACGCGCGCGGGGTGACAAACGCGCGCTTGGGGCGCACCAGGCTGACATGGCCCGCGGCGGCGATGGCGCTGGGCGCCACCGGCAGCTCGCCGTCGAGGAAGACCGGATCGGAAACACGGCCCACGTGCCACAGTTGCAGGAAGATGCGGCCGCCGGCGGCGTGCACGGCATCGGTGACGACCTTCCAGCCGGCCACTTGCTCGTCGGACCAGATGCCCGGGGTGTCGGCATAGCCCACGCCTTGCGGGGTGACGGAGGTGGCTTCGCTGAGGATGAGGCCTGCGGAGGCGCGTTGCACGTAGTACTCGGCCATCAGGGCGTTGGGCACGCGGCCGCCGCCCACTGCGCGCGAGCGCGTCAGGGGCGCCATGATGACGCGGTTGGGGAGGTCGAGGTCGCCGATGCGGATGGGGTCGAATAGAGAGGTCATGTCAGTTTGTCTGGGTGTCGAGGAGGGTGGCGCACCGTGGGTGCATAAGTAGGCGCTCGCGCGCCGCTGTATCAAAGATCGCTGTGCATGTGATCGAGGAAGGCCTGGATGGTCTGCTCGTCGCGCTTGAAGAAAATCCATTGGCCAACCCGCTTGGAAGTCACCAGCCCGGCGCGTTGCAACGTGGCGAGATGCGCCGACACAGTGGATTGCGACAGTCCGGTGCGCGCGTCGATCAGGCCCGCGCAGACGCCCAGCTCGAGCGGGTAGTCCTGCATGGCGAAATTCTCCTGCGGGGCTTTCAGCCAGGCGAGGATGTTGCGCCGCACGGGATTGGCCAGGGCCTTGTGGATGGCGTCGATGTCCATTGGGTGGGTTTGTCCGGTATCCGAGACGCGGGCTGTTTCGCGTTTTGGCGAAACATATATCCGCTTCTCACAAAATTAATATCGTGACTATACGATATACGCGGCAGCTTTGCAGAGGCGCCTTATGTGGCACTTGATGGTGCCATCTTGGTGTGCGGATGGCTGCATCTGGTTGCTTTAAGAAACCGATGTGGTTAGACTCCATTCGGTTTCTTTATAAAACCAGATGGAGCCGTGATGACCTTGAACCCAGCCACCGTAGCCACCGCATCGTTAGCGGAAACCGTGGACGCGCCGTCTGCCATGCCGGCCCCGCTGGTCTGGCTGTTCGCATTGGCGTGCGGGCTCAGCGTGGCCAACGTCTACTACGCGCAGCCCTTGCTCGATGCGATGGCGCGTGAGTTCGGCTTCGGCTACGGTTCGGTCGGCATCGTCGTCACGGCCACGCAGGCGGGCTGCGCGCTGGCGTTGCTGCTGCTGGTGCCGATGGGCGACCTGGTAGATCGGCGCCGCCTGATCCTGTTGCAACTGCTGTTGCTCGCCGTGGCGCTGGCGCTGGTGGCCGTGGCTTCCACGCGCACGGCATTGCTGGCAGGCATGCTCGCCGTGGGCCTGCTGGGCACGGCGATGACCCAAGGGCTGATCGCTTTCGCCGCCACGCTCGCCGCGCCGTCCGAACGCGGGCGCGTGGTGGGCGCCGCGCAGGGTGGCGTGGTGATCGGCTTGCTGATGGCGCGGGCCATGGCGGGCGCGCTGGCAGATCTCGCCGGCTGGCGCGCGGTGTACGTGGTCTCGGGCGTGCTGGCGCTGCTGATGATCGCGCTGCTGGCACGCCGTTTGCCGCGGCAGGCCAGCGCGCCGGTGAAGATGCGCTACTTCAGCTTGCTTGCTTCGATGTTCACGCTGCTGGCGCAGGAGCGTACGCTGCAGGTCCGCGGCGTGCTCGCCATGCTGATGTTCGCCGCGTTCAGCGTGTTCTGGACCGCGCTGGTGCTGCCGCTGAGCGCGCCGCCGTATTCGATGTCGCATACCGCCATCGGCGCCTTTGGGCTGGTTGGCGCCGTGGGCGCGCTGGCGGCCGCGCGTGCCGGCCGCCTTGCGGATCGCGGGCTGGGGCAGTGGACTACCGGCATCGCGCTGGTGCTGCTGGTGGCGTGCTGGGTGCCGCTGGCCTTCGCGCGGGAGTCGCTGTGGCTGCTGGTGGCGGGCATCATCGTGCTGGACCTCGCCGGGCAGGCCATCCATGTCACCAACCAGAGCATGGTGTTTCGCGTGCGGCCGGAAGCGCATGGCCGGCTGGTGGGCTGCTACATGTTGTTCTATGCGCTTGGCAGCGGTGCGGGATCGATCGCCTCGACGCATGTCTATGCGCGCGCAGGATGGCCCGGCGTTTGCATGCTGGGCGCGGCGATCAGTGCTGCCGCGCTGGTGTTCTGGGGCGCGACCTTGCGCCGGTAAAGCGGCGGGAACTTTCATTTTGCTTACTGGTTCAGGCTGGATATCGGGTGAATCCACGTCAACCAAAACCCGTCCGCCGGCGTAAGAGCGGTGTCACCCCACGGGGTTCGAGGCAGGCCAACCATGTCCTTGCGCATTTCACGCCTGATGTCACGCCTGAAGTCACGTCTGAAGTCACGCCTGATAACGGTGTGCCTCCTGAGCGCGGCCGCCGGCCTGCTGGGTGCTTGCGCGCAAGGCGGCGCGCCGGAGGGCGGCGCATCCGGCGCGGCCTTGAAGCCGGCCGACCTGCACTGGCTCAACACCGTCACCTTCGGCGCCAACCAGGCCAGCATCGAACGGTTGCGCAAGCTGGGACGCGAGCGCTATCTGGATGAACAGCTCAAGGCACCCGGCACCGATACGGGCGAGCTCGCCGCCACCATCGGCGCGCTGAGCATTGCCCAGCAAAGCGGCGAGCAAAGGCTGCGCAGCGTGCGCGCCGAGCAGCAGCGCATCAACACCCTCACCGACGAAGACGAAAAACAGAAGGCGCGCGACGCGCTCAACCGCAGCGGCAACGACGTGGTGCTCGACACCAGCCGCCGCCATCTGCTGCGTGCGCTTTACTCGCCCGCGCAGTTGCGCGAGCAGATGACGTGGTTCTGGATGAACCACTTCAGCGTGTACTCCGGCAAGGGCTCGGTGCGCTGGGTGCTGGCCGACTATGAAGACAAGGCGGTGCGCCCGCATGCGCTGGGCAAGTTCCGCGACCTGCTGATGGCGACCGTGACGTCGCCGGCCATGCTGGAGTACCTGGACAACGCGCAGAGCGCGGTCAACCGCATCAACGAGAACTATGCACGCGAGCTGATGGAACTGCACACGCTGGGCGTGGCCGGCGGCCCGAGCGGCTCGCGCTATACGCAGCAGGATGTGCAGGAACTGGCCCGCGTGCTGACCGGCCTTGGCATCAACGCCAGCGCGGAGCCGCCCAAGCTACCGCCACAAAAGCAGGCGCTCTACCGCGCAGGCGGGCTGTTCGAGTTCAACCCGAACCGGCACGACTTCGGGCCCAAGACCTTGCTTGGCCATCGCATCGAGCCGACCGGTTTCCACGAGGTGGAGCAGGCCGTGGAGATTCTCAGCCGCGATCCGGCCACCGCGCGGTTCATCTCCTACAAGCTCGCCGCGCACTTCGTGGGCGACACGCCGCCGCCGTCGCTTGTCAACCGCATGGCCGGCACCTTCACGCAGACCGACGGCGATATCGCGGCGGTGCTGCGCACGCTCTTCCTGTCGCCTGAGCTCAACACCACGCTGGCCTCCGGCACGCGCAAGTTCAAGGACCCGATGCAGTTCGTGGCCTCGTCGCTGCGGCTGGCGTATGACGGCCGCACGGTGGCCAACCTGCGCCCGGCCATCGGCTGGCTTAACCAGCTTGGCGAGCCGCTCTATGGCCGCATCACGCCGGACGGCTTCCCGGCCGCGGAGAGCGCATGGGCCAGTTCCGGGCAGATGGTCAAGCGCTTCGAGATCGCGCGCGCCATTGGCTCGGGGCAGGCCGGGCTGTTCTCCAAGGACGATGGCAAGCCGGCAGAGCGCACCGGCTTTCCGCTGCTGAGCAACCGTGTGTTCTTCGACAGCATCGAGTCCACGCTGGGCCCCGCTACGCGCACCGCGATGACGCAGGCGACGTCGCAGGCGGAGTGGAACACCATCCTGCTTTCGTCACCGGAATGGATGCAGGACTGAGCGGTCCGCCCTGAACAAGGAGTACCTCATGCAACGACGTGACTGGCTAAAAGGCGCAGGGCTTGCCGGGCTGGCGGCGCTGGCGCCCGGCATCGTCTCGCGCGTGTACGCGCTGCCGCAACAGGCCGATGCGCGTTTCCTGCTGGTGTTCCTGCGCGGTGGCTACGATGCCACCAATGTGCTGGTGCCCGCGGGCAGCGATTTCTACTACGCGTCGCGCCCGAACATCGCCATTGCCAGGCCGGTAGCGCAGGGCGCCCTGGCCGATCCACGCGCCGCGCTGTCACTCGCGGCGGCCTTCGATGGCGGCGCGGGCAGGGGCATCGATGCCTGGGCGTTGCATCCCGCGCTCAAGGACAGCCTGCTGCCGCTGTGGCAGAAGCAGCAGCTTGCGTTCGTGCCGTTTGCCGGCACGGATGATCTGTCGCGCAGCCACTTCGAGACCCAGGACGGGGTCGAGGCTGGCCTGCCGCTCGCCGGCAACGGCAAGGGCAGCGGGCGCATCGATGCTTCGCTGCGCGGCACCGGCTTTCTCAACCGGCTGGCCGAGTCCATGGGCGCACGCGCCGCGCCGGTTGCCTTTACCGACGGCCTGCCGATGGTGCTGAGCGGCGCGCTCACCGTGCCCAACGTCTCGCTCAAGGGCACCGGGCGCACCCCCTTCGACGAGCGCCAGACGCGCGTTCTCGCGCAGATGTATCGCGGCACGCGCTTCGAGTCGCTGATCAACGAGGGCTTCGAGCTGCGCCAGACGGTGGCGCAGGAGGCCGAAGCCATGCAACGCCGCAACAGCATGATGGCCGCGAGCCTGCCCGCGCAGGCCGAGCCGGACATGGCGGGGCGCATGCAGGAAATGCAGGCGGCCAACCGCCGCGCGCTCAGCGCCAAGGGCTTCGAGGTGGAAGCGCGCCGCATGGCAGGGCTGATGCGCGAGCGCTTCAATCTCGGCTTTATCGATGTCGGCGGCTGGGATACGCACGTGAACCAGGGCGGCGCCCAGGGGCAGCTGGCCAACCTGCTGGATAACCTCGGGCGCGGCATCTCCGGCTTTGCCGATGAGATCGGGCCGGTGTGGAGCAAGACCACGGTGGTGGTGGTCTCCGAGTTCGGCCGCACCTTCCGCGAGAACGGCACGCGTGGCACCGACCACGGTCATGGCACGGTGTACTGGGTGGCCGGCGGCGCCGTGCGCGGCGGGCGCATCGCCGGCGAGCAAGTGGCGGTGGAGCAGCGCACGCTGAACCAGAATCGCGACTGGCCGGTGCTCAATGAATACCGCGCAATGCTGGGCGGGATGTTCAAGCGCCTGTACGGGCTGGACGACGCGCGCCTGGCGCATGTGTTTCCCGATGCCCGGGTGGTGGATCTCGGGCTGGTCTAGCTGACCTGGCGCTCGCTCAGCCTTCGGCCGGCAGCACTACCCGCTCGATCTTGCCCACGATTAGCCAGTAGCTCAGGATGGCCAGCAGGCCATGCGCGCCGACGTATACCAGGGCGCCATTGAAGGAATGCGTATCGGCCACGATGTAGCCGATCACGATCGGCGTAACGATGCCGGCAATATTGCCCACCGCATTGAACACGCCGCCGGTGCTGCCCACGATGGCGGCCGGCGCGGTGTCGGCCACCACGGTCCAGCCCAGCGAGCCGAAGCCTTTGCCGAAGAAGGCGATGCTCATCAACGCGATCACGATCCAGTCGGTGTCGACGTAGTTGCAGGCAATCATGGTCGCGCTGAGCAGCAGCCCGATGGTGATCGGCAGCTTGCGCGCCATCGTCAGCGAGCCGGTGCGGCGCAGCAGGGCGTCCGAGACGAAGCCGGTGGACACGCCGCCGACAAAGCCGAAGATGGCCGGCACCGCGGCCACGAAGCCCGCTTGCAGGATGGAGAAGCCGCGCCCGTTCACCAGGTAGCTCGGGAACCACGAGACAAAGAACCAGGTGATAGCGCTGATGCAGTACTGCGCGATAAAGATGCCCACCAGCATGCGGCTCTGGAACAGCTGGCCGAGCTGCGCCAGCGTCGGGCCCTTGCTGCCCTTGGCGCTCTTGCCGCCGAGGTGCACCAGCGCGCCGCCTTGCTCGATGTAGTCGATCTCCGCCTGCGTCACGCGCGGATGCGCGGCCGGCGCGTGATAGAGGCGATACCACGCCCACGCCAGCAGCAGCCCGAGCGCGCCCATCACCGAGAAGATGTGCTGCCAGCCGAAGCGATGGTCGAGCCAGCCCATCAGCGGCGTGAACACCACCAGCGACAGGTACTGCGCGCTATTGAAGATCGCGCCGGCCACGCCGCGTTCGGTGGAGGGAAACCAAGCCGCGATCACCCGTCCCGATGACGGACCCACCGGCGACTCCATCGCGCCCAGCAGGAAGCGCAGCACCAGCAGCGCAATGAAGGCAAAGGCAAACCAGTGCACCGTGCTCATCAGCAAGGTGGTGAGCGACCACAGCACCAGCCCCAGGCCGATGGCCTGCTTGGCGCCGATCTTGTCCACCAGCCATCCGGCCGGCACCTGGCTCAGCACATAGGCCCAGGCGAAGGAAGAAAACAGCCAGCCCATCTGCACCGCATCGAGCCCGAGATCCTTGCCCATATGCGGGCCCGCCACCGACAACGTGGCGCGGTCGCCGGTGCTCAGCGCCAGCACGATGGTGATCAGGGCCAGCATCAGGTAACGGTAACGCCCGGTGGCGATGGCGGCTGCCGAGGGCTGTGCGGCGGTGGTGGATGTGGCCGCGGATGCGGAACCCGCCGCGTCCGAGGTGGCGGATGTCATGACGGCTGACATGGCGGTCTCCAGTCTTGTTTGATGGCACGAAGGCGCCTGGCCTTGTGTGGTGGCGCGTCCCCGAGGCAGGGTGCTGCCGGGGTGTATGGCTGCATGCTAGAGAAGGACTTTGAAACAAGATAGCGGTGCCCGGCGCCGGGAGTGGGCGGCGTCCCAGCCTTTGGGAAATGCCGTGGAGATGTGCAGCTTCGGCCCGCCGGGCGGGCCGATTGATTCCAATCCATGCAAGCCGGGTGCCGATGGCCGGCTTTTTCCACATCCTGGGACACCGAGCCGGTTTGGCGCGCGCCGGCCGCGTTCCGCGCTTGCGGCAGGCAGCCGCTTACAGAAGAATGGACACGTGTTCATCGCGGGTGGACATGCCCCGGCTCCAGCGTGGAGCGACGTGGCGGCCAAGACGCCCGCGCCCCAATTCGTATCCAGGAGACGCAGCATGTACATCAGCGAACAGCTACTCAACCCCGACGAGCGCCGCCTGCGCCTGTCCACCCAGCTCGGGGTCGAAAGCGTGGTGCTGGACAACCGCGGCACCGAGCTGGTGTCGGCCACGGGCGGCGTCAGCGCCTGGGATGCCGGCAAGCTGACTGCCTATCGCAAGTGGGTGGAGGGCTTTGGCCTGAAGCTCGACGTGTTCGCGCTCGACGTGGGCTCCATCCTGCTGGATTCGCTGGTGGATCTCGACGGCGCGCGCAAGCAGCGCGACGTGCTGGCGCAGAACATCCAGAAGGCTGCCGACGCCGGCATCACCTGCCTCAAGTACAACGTGCAGATGGTTGGCATCACCCGCACCGGCCTGAAGCGGGGGCGCGGCGGCGCGCAGAACTCCGGCTTCGTCTATGCCGAGTACTCGGCGGACGACGACCGCAAGCATTCCTACTGGGGCGTGGGCTACCCCACCAACCAGGACGAAGGCGACGCCGAGACCGCCATGCTGTGTGGCCAGAAAATGGCGCGCGACGTGCCACCGGTGACCGAGAATGCCGGCTGGGACGCCATCGAATTCCTGGTCGAAGGACTGGTGCCCGCCGCCGACCGCGCCGGTGTGCGCCTGGCCTGCCATCCGCATGACCCTGCCTACCCGGTGGGCGGCCTCAACGGCATCGAGCACGTGATTGGTTCTGCCGACGGCATCCGCAAGTTCCTCGCGCTCAGCCCAAGCGCCAACCACGGGCTGAACTTCTGCCAGGGCACCGTTGCGGAGATGTTCAAGGAGCCGGGCCGCGCGATGATCCCGGTGATCGAGGAGTTCGCCGCCACCGGCCGCATCTTCATGGTTCACTTCCGCAATATCCGCGGCGGCTATCTCGATTTCCAGGAAGTGTTCCCGGACGAAGGCGACGTCGACATGTTCCAGGCCATCAAGGCCTACCAGCGTGGCGGCTACCAGGGCCCGCTGTGCCCGGACCACGTGCCCGTGTCGGACCTTGACGAAAACCGCGAGCGCTTCATGTCCTTCGCGCTGGGCTATACGCGCGGACTGTTGCAGGCGGCCGGCGTGTGGTCCACGCCGGCGCGCGGCTAAGCACCGCGGCGGCCCCCCCATGACAGAGGCACAGCAGCCCATTCGCAAGACGCCCGAGACACTGCGCTCGCACCGCTGGTTCGGCAAGGAGTCGATGCGCACCTTCAACCACCGCTCGCGCATGGCGCAGATCGGCTTTGGCGCGGAAGAATATCGCGGCAAGCCGGTCATTGCCATCCTGAATACGTGGAGCGAGATCAACCCTTGCCACACGCATTTCAAGGAACGCGCGCAGGAGGTCAAGCGCGGCGTCTGGCAGGCCGGCGGGTTTGCGCTGGAGATGCCCGCCATGTCGCTAGCCGAGCCATTCCAGAAACCCAGCGCGCTGCTGTACCGCAACCTGCTGGCGATGGAAGCCGAGGAGCTGCTGCGCTCCTATCCGGTGGATGGCGTGGTGCTGATGGGCGGCTGCGACAAGACCACGCCCGGGCTGATCATGGGCGCCACCTCGATGAACCTGCCGGCCATCTTCATGCCGGCCGGGCCCATGCTGCGCGGCAATGCCGGCGGCAAGACGCTGGGCTCGGGCTCCGACATGTTCAAGAACTGGGCCGAGTTGCGCGCGGGCACCATCACGCACGATGACTGGGAAGAGGTGCTGGGCGGCATCGCCCGCTCGCCAGGGCACTGCATGACCATGGGCACCGCCTCTACCATGACCAGCGCCGCCGAAGCCCTGGGCCTGACCCTGCCGGGCGCGGCATCCATTCCCGCGCCGGACTCGCGCCATGCGCAGATGGCCGTGCAGACCGGGCGGCGCATCGTCGAGATGGTGTGGGAAGACCTCACGCCCGCCAAGGTGCTGAGCGCCGCGGCCTTCGACAATGCCGTGGTGTGCGTGCTGGCGCTGGGCGGCTCCACCAACGCGCTGGTGCACCTGGTGGCGATGGCGCGGCGCGCCGGCGTGGCGCTGGATTTGCAGCGCTTTGACGCGCTCGCCGCCAGCACGCCGCTGATCGCCAACCTGCGCCCGGCCGGCAAGTACCTGATGGAGGATTTCTTCTACGCAGGGGGTTTGCGCGGGCTGCTTGAGCGCTTGCGGCACTTGCTGCGTGTGGGCGCACTCACCGTCAACGGCCGCACGCTAGGCGACAACATCGCCGGCGCCCCGGTGCATGACGACGACGTGATCCTGCCGGTGGAACGCGCGCTGGTGGGCGGCGGCAGCCTCGCCGTGCTGCGCGGCAACCTCGCGCCCAACGGCGCCGTCATCAAGCCCGCCGCCGCCGAGCCGCACCTGCACCGCCACACCGGCCGCGCGGTGGTGTTCGACAGCTACGCAGCGCTGAACGCCGGCATCGACGCACCCGATCTCGACATCGACGCCAACAGCGTGCTGGTGCTGCGCAATGCCGGGCCGCTGGGCGGGCCGGGCATGCCGGAATGGGGCCAGCTGCCGATCCCGAAGAAGCTGCTGCAGCAAGGCGTGCGCGACATGGTACGCATCAGCGACGCGCGCATGAGCGGCACGAGCTTCGGCGCGTGCGTGCTGCACGTGGCGCCGGAATCGTTTGTTGGCGGGCCGCTGGCGCTGGTGCGCACCGGCGACCTGATCGAGCTGGATATCCCGGCGCGCAAGCTGGCGTTGCTGGTGGACGATGCCGAGCTGGAGTGCCGCCGCGCCGCGTGGACGCCACCGCCGCCGCGCTACCAGCGAGGCTATGGCGCGATCTTCGCGCAGCAGGTCACGCAGGCGGATGAAGGGTGTGACTTTGCGTTGTTGCGGGGGACGGAGCCGACGCGGGAGCCGGATATCTTTTGAGGAGCGGATGTGCATGGTCATGCACCCCTGGGCGTGGAGGCGGGAGACAAAGATCTGCTCGGCTGGTGAACCGCGACAGCAGTGGGCTTGTGGTCCCGAGCCGCGGATGCTAGGCTTAGCTAATTGATTAGCTAGATAAAGCGGAGCCTGCCATGCTGATTGTGAACATGCACGACGCCAAATCGGGCCTCTCCAGGCTGGTGGAAGCGATCGAGAGTGGCGAAGAGAAGGAGGTAGTGATTGCCCGCAACGGTAAGCCGGCCGCCAAACTTGTTCCCATCCTGCCACCCGAGAAGGACGTTGCGCGCCGGATCGGGGCTGGCAAAGCCGTGCTGGCCAACTGGCAGTCCTTCAGCCTGGAGCAATTCAATGCAGCCGATGACGAGGTCGCCCGCTTGTTCGGCGTGGGCGAGCCAGGGAGCACCAAACGGTGAAACTCCTGCTCGACACGCATATCGCGCTCTGGGCCAGCTTCGACGACGAAAGGCTTTCGCCCCAAGCCCGCGGGTTGATCCAGGCGCCCACGAATGAGATCTGGGTCAGCGCCGCTAGCATTTGGGAGATTGCCATCAAGAGTTCGCTCGGCAAGTTGCCGGCAGCCATAACCGCAGCGCAAGCCGCGGTTGCCTTCCGCCTCTCAGGCTACCAGTTGCTACCCGTTGAGGCAAAACACGCGCTTCTGGTTGAGGGTTTGCCGACTTTCGCCAATCACAAGGATCCATTCGACCGCATGCTGATCGCGCAAGTGATGAGCGAGGCGATGGTGCTGCTCACAGAGGATGCGTTGCTTGCGCAATACGGCAAGACCTACGTTCTCAGCGCATAGTGGGGAGGCCTTGAACGCGGCGTGTCCCTGCGTCATGACCGTCTTCAAACGTCGGCCGCTTTCAGCTCCGCCTGCAGCCTCTCCACCTCCCGCATCATCTGCGCCGAAAACGCCGGGCCTTCCCACGCCCGGTAATTCTGCTGCGCATAGGCCAGCGCATTCTTGTAATACAGGAATGCATTCAGCCGGTTGCGCACATAGTTGTTCTGCGTGCGCGTGACCTTGCCCGGGCTGCCCATCACGATGGAGTTGGGCGGGATCACGGTGCCTTCCTTGAGAAAGGCATGCCCGGCAATGATGCAGTTGTCGCCGATCACGCAGCCGTCCATGATGGTGGCGTTGATGCCGATCAGGCAGTTGTCGCCGATCGTGCAGCCGTGGATGGTGCAGTGGTGGGTGATGGAGCAGTGGCTGCCGATGAGGGTCGGCGTGCGGTCGCCGATATGCAGCATCGCGAAGTCCTGGATATTCGTGTAGGCGCCGATCACGATCTCCCGGCTCTCGGCGCGCGCCGCCACATTGATCCAGATCGAAGCGCCTTCATGCACGGTGATCTTGCCATAGAGGTAGGCCGATTCGTGCACGTAGGCGGTGGGGTGCAAGCTCACGTCCGGTCCGATGACTGCCATGCTTGTCTCCTTGGATTGTTTTTCTGGAATGCGCAGATTGTACGTCGATGCGTTTATGCGTTTATGCGCTTATGCGCTTTCGTCCTTATGCACTTTCGCGCGGCACGATGCGAAAGCCCAGGTCCATCACCCGCTGCGCGCGGCGGCTGGGCCGCGCGGCGCCTTGCAGCCGGCGCAGCAATACCTCGCCGGCCTGGCGGCCGAGCTCGCGCGGCTGCACCTGCACCGTGGTCAGCGTGGGATAGCTGGCCGCCGCCATCGCCAGGTCGGAGAAGCCCACCACGGCGATACGGCCCGGCACCTGCCAGCCGTGCTGACGGCATGCCAGCAGCGCGCCCACGCCGAGGATGTCATTGCTGCAGAAGACGGCCTGGATGCGCGGGGCGCGTTCCAGCAACCGCGTCAATGCCTGCGCGCCGGCGTCGATGGTGGAGGGCGGTGGCAGCAATTCCATTTCGGCTGGCGCGATGCCAAGCTCGGCCAGATGCGCCTGCAAGCCTTCGAGCCGCTTGTGCGCGCGCAACTCGTCCGCGCCGATAAAGCCGATGCGCTTGTGCCCGCGCTCGCACAGGTACTGCGCCACAGCCGCGCCCACGCCGGCGTTGGAGAAGCCCACTGCCATGTCGATCGGGTCGTCGGTCAAATCCCAGGTTTCCACCACCGGCAGGCCGAGCCGGCGCAGCTTGTCGCGCACGCTCTTCTCATGGCTCACGCCCGTCAGCACGATGGCGTCCACGCGCCGGCCGAGGAAAGCGTCGACCAGGCCTGCCTCCTCGCGCGGGTGATAGCTCGACTGCGCCAGCATCAACTGGTAGCCCTGCGGCGCCAGCGCGGCGGCCAGGCCGTCCATGGTGTCGGCGAACCACGCGTTGGACAGCGTGGGCACGATGGCCCCGACGATCTTCGATCGGGTGGAAGCCAGGCTGCCGGCGGTCAGGTCCGGCACGTAGCCGAGTTGCCGGATGGTGGCCTGCACCAGTTCGCGCGTGGCTTGCGCGACCGTGTCGGGGTGGTTGATCACGCGTGACACTGTCACGCTGGCCACGCCGGCGGCGCGGGCCACGTCCGCCATGCGCACGGCGCCGGTACGGGTTTGCGGTTGCAGATCAGTGGGCTTGGTGTGCTTCATGGCGGGCCTCAACTGCTCTCGCGTGCAACCACGCTGAAGCCGAGATCGACAATGCGGGTTTCGCGCTCGCGTGCGCTATCCCGTGCGCTATCCCGTGCGCTATCCGGTGCGCCAAGCCGTGCCAGCAACATCTGCCCGGCACGCCTGCCCATTTCATGTGACTGCACCTTGACGCTGCTCAGCGCCGGCACGCTGGCCGCGGCGATGGCCAGGTCGGAGAAGCCCACCACCGCCATGCGCCCCGGCACCGCCCAGCCCTGCTCGCGGCACGCCTGCAGCGCGCCCACGCCGAGCGTGTCGTTACTGCAGTACACGGCCTGCAGTCGCGGGTTCTGGCGCACCAGCTCGACGAGGCCGCGCGCGCCGTCCGCGATGGAGGAGGGCGGCGTCACCGTGCAGACCGCCACATCGGGCAGCCCCTGCGCGGCGATGGTCTCGCGGTAGCCCGCCAGGCGCTTCAGCGCGCGGTCTTCCTCGGCGCCGATAAAGCCGAGATGGCGGTGGCCGCGCGCCAGCAGGTGCGCGGCCACGGCGGCGCCCGCCGCCCGG
>NZ_BAAILO010000101.1:36781-110322 GCF_054589115.1 Cupriavidus sp. 8B
CCACCACCGGCATGCCGCAGCGGCGCAGCTTGGCGCGCACCGTGCCAGCGTGGCTCACGCCGGTCAGCACCACCGCGTCCACCTGCCGGCCGATAAAGGCATCGATCAGGCTTTCTTCCTGCGCTTGCCGGTAGCGTGTCTGGCCCAGCAGCAACTGGTAGCCACCATCCTCCAGCACTTCGCCGAGCCCGTCCATGGTCTCGGCAAACCACGCATTGGACAGCGTGGGCACGATGGCCCCGACGATGCGCGAGCGCCGCGAGGCGAGGCTGCCGGCGTTCAGGTTGGGCACATAGCCCAGCTTGGCGATGGCGTCCCGCACGGCCGCCAAGGTGGCGGGAGAGACCTGGTGCGGATGGCTGATGGCGCGCGAGACCGTCACGCGCGATACGCCGGCCATGCGCGCCACGTCGACCATGCGGCCGCCGCCCGGGGCAGGGTCGTCTTGCTGTGCTGGCGCGGCCTTGTTGGTTGCCATTGGCTCGGTATTGGTCTCGGTATTGGTGATAGGTGGGGCGGTGCCGTGGGCTACACGTTTTCCCTGGTTTGATCGGTGCGAACCACTTCAGGGCGCATTCGCCTGTGGCTTTGTCCCAGATCATGGGAAACCGGCGCCCGGGCGGCGCCGGGCAGGCTTGTATTGTCGGCCACCATCCCGAAAAATGGAAGCGCATCCATAAGAGCGCGCAGCGGCCCCGCCATCCTCCGGAAAAACGCTGGCGCCAAGCCTCACCGAGACACCATGATCCAGTCCTCATCCAAGCTGACCGTCCGCCTTGCCGAGTCCGACAATGTCGTGCTGGCGCGCACCGAGATCGCCGCCGGCACGGCCCTGCCGGAAGCCGGCGCCAACGCATTGCAGGACATCCCCGCGGGGCACAAGCTCGCCGCGCGGGCCATCCGCAAAGGCGAGCCGGTGATCAAGTGCGGCATCGCCATCGGGCGCGCGGCCGAAGACGTGCCTGCCGGCGGCTGGGTGCATGCGCACAACCTCGCGGCGGATGACGCGGCCAGCGATGCGCCAGGCGCGGCCGCCTGCGCAAGCACATCGCTGCAAGCCGTGCCCGCCGCGCAGCGCGCCACCTTCCAGGGCTTCGTGCGTGCCGACGGGCGCGTTGCCACGCGCAACTATATCGGCGTGTTCGTGGTGGGCAATTGCGGCGCCACCGCCGCGCGCAAGGTGGCCGACTGGTTCACCGAGTCGCGCCTGGCTGCGTATCCCAATGTCGACGGCGTGGTGCCATTCGTGCACGAGATCGGCTGCGGCATGGAGATGACGGGCGAGCCGATGGACCTGCTGCGCCGCACCTTGTCGGGCACCATCCGCAATCCCAACATCGCCGGCGCGCTGGTGATCGCGCTGGGTTGCGAGCGCAACAATATCTACGGCTTCCTGGAGCAGGAGAAGCTGGCCGCGGGCCCTTGCCTGAAGACGCTGGTGATGCAGGAAATCGGCGGCACCGCCAACACCATCGAGGCGGGCATCGCCATCGTCGAGCAGATGCTGCCGGCGGCCAATGCGCACGTGCGGCAGCCGGTTTGCGCGGAGCACCTGGTGGTGGGCCTGCAATCCGCCGGGCCGGACGGCCTCTGTGCCATCTCGGCCAACCCGGCGCTGGGCGCGGCGGTGGACCTGCTGGTGGCGCACGGCGGCACCGCCATCCTGTCGGAAACCGTGGACCTGGTAAGCCTGGGGCAACGCTTCGCCGCGCGGGCTGCCACGCCGGAGGTGGCGAGCCAGCTCGCGCAACGCATCGCGTGGTGGCGGCAGTACCACGCGGGGCGCGACACCCAGATTAACCGCCGAGTGCGTGCCGACGGCGGCGCCAGCGGCCTGAGCAACGCGCTGGAGAAAGCGGCCAGCGGCGTGCGCCGCGCCGGCAGTTCGCCCGTGACGGCGGTCTACGAGTACGCGCATCCCGTCATGGCGCGCGGCCTGGTGTTCATGGATGCGCCCAGCTATGAAGCGGTTTCCGCAACCGGGCAGATTGCCGGCGGCGCCAACCTGATCTGCCTGTCCACCGGCACGGGCTCCGGCTTTGGCGCGCTGCCCGCGCCCACCATCAAGCTGGCCTCCAACACGCGCACCTTCACGCGCATGGAGGACGACCTCGACATCGATTGCGGCCCGGTGGTGGATGGCGAAGCCACGGTGGCGGAGATGGGGCAACGCATTTTCGCGCAGATGCTGCGCCATGCCTCGGGCGAGAAGACCCGCAGCGAAGCGCTGGGCGTGGGCGAGAACGAGTTCGTGCCCTGGCCCATCGGCGTGCTCGCCTGAACCACCTCGCAAAGGACAACAAGATGAATCCCAATCCCAATAGCCAGGACAGCGCGCGCAACCCGTTTATCCGCCTCGACCCCCAGGACAATGTGGTGGTGGCGCGCATGGAAGTGCCAGCCGGCACCGCCGTGCCCAGCGAGAGCCTCGTCACGCTGCAGCTCGTGCCATCAGGCCACAAGGTGGCCGCGCGCTTTATCGCCAAGGGCGAGCCGGTGCTCAAGTACAACACGGTGATCGGTTTCGCGGCCGAGGACCTGCCGCCCGGCACCTGGATGCACAGCCACAACATCGCCTTCGGCGACCTGGTGAAGGACTATCGCCACGGACTGGACTACAAGCCCACGGACTACGTGCCGCCGGCGCAGCGCGCGCAGTTCATGGGCATCGTGCGTGCCGATGGCCGCGTGGCCACGCGCAACTATATCGGCGTGTTCCTGGTTGGCCATAGCGGCGCGACGGTGGCGCGCAAGATCGCCAACTGGTTCGACGAGCAGCGCATGGTGGATTTCCCCAATGTCGATGGCGTGGTGCCTTATGTGCACGAGCAAGGCAGTGGCATGGAGATGAGCGGCGAGCCGATGGACCTGCTGCGCCGCACGCTCGGCGGTTATATCCGCCATCCAAACACCGTCGGCGCGCTGGTGATTGCGCTCGGGCACGAGCACAACGCGTTGCCCGCCTTCCTGGCCGACCAGGGCCTGCAGCCGGGCCCGATGCTCAAGACGCTGGTGATCGAAGACGCTGGCGGCACGCGCCGCGCCATCGAGGCCGGCGTCGCGCTGGTGCAGCAGATGCTGTCCAAGGCCAATGCCGTCACGCGCGAGCCCGTCTCGGCGGAGCACATCACCGTTGGCCTGCAATGCGGCGGCTCCGATGGCTTCTCCGGCCTCTCGGCCAATCCCGCGCTGGGCGCGGCCATGGAAATCCTGGTGCGCCACGGCGGTACCGCGATCCTGTCGGAAACCTCGGAAATCTTCGGCGTGGAGCAGACCCTGACCGCCCGCGCGGTCACGCCCGAGGTAGGCCGGAAACTGGTCGACCGCATCAACTGGTGGCTCGAGTACAACAAGGGCCGCGACACGCAGATCAACGGCCGCGTCAGCCCCGGCAACAACGCCGGTGGCCTCGCCAACGTGCTGGAGAAGAGCCTGGGCGGCGCCAAGAAGGGCGGCAACGCGCCACTGATGGAAGTCTACAAATACGCCGAGCCGGTGACGCAGCACGGCCTGGTGTTCATGGACACGCCGGGCTATGACCCGGTCTCCGCCACCGGCCAGATCGCCGGCGGCGCCAACCTGATCTGCTTCACCACCGGGCGCGGCTCCTGCTTTGGCTCGGTGCCCGCGCCCACCATCAAGCTGGCCAGCAACACGCCGATGTACCAGCGCATGGTCAAGGACATGGATATCAACTGCGGCGTGGTGATCGACGGCGAAGCCACCATCGAACAGATGGGCCAGCTGATCTTCGCGCAGATCCTGCGCCACGCCTGCGGCGAGAAGACCTGCAGCGAAGCGCTCGGGGTCGGGCTGAACGAGTTCGTGCCCTGGCCGATCGGCGTGGTGGATTGATTGGCTCAATGGACTTGATGAACTTGGTGGACTAAATGGACTTACCAACGGTTTGCTCCCCACTCCCATGAAATGGGAGAGGGGCCGGGGGAGAGGGTGGGCGCAGGCCGAAGCGAGATCGGCTCATGCGCCGGGAGCGATGGCAAGTCCACGGGCTGATTGGCATCTCATCGCCACAGTGAACGCCCGCCCTCTCCCCCGCCCCTCATTCACTGCGCGAGAGCGGCGAGCAAACCGGACAATGAATCACTAGAAGAAGCAGGAGACACAGCATGACCCTCATCAGCAAAAGAACCTTCCTCGCCGGCTGCGCGCTGGCCCTCGCGGGCGTACTGCCAGACATCATGGCCGCCGCGCACGCGCAAGGCGACACCTGGCCGGCCAAGCCCGTGCGCATGATCGTGCCGTTCCCGGCCGGCGGCACCAGCGACATCATGGGCCGCCTGATCGCCGAGCAGCTTGGCAAGGCGCTCAAGCAGCCCTTTATCGTGGAGAACAAGGGCGGCGCCGGCGGCACCATCGGCTCCGAGCAAGCGGCAAAAGCCCCCGCGGACGGATACACGCTGCTGCTCTCCGGCATCGGCAGCAACGCCATCGCGCACGGCATGACGCCCAAGCCCAACTACGATTCGAGCCGCGATTTCATCCAGATCTCGCAGCTGATCGCCGGCCCTAACGTGCTGGTGGTCAACCCCGCCTTTCCGGCAAAGACCTTCAAGGAGTTCGTCGACTACGTCAAGGCCAACCCGGGCAAGGTCAACTACGGCGTGACCAATGCGTCGTCCGGCCACCTGGCGATGGAGCTGCTCAAGCAGACGGCGGGCCTGAACATGGTCGGCATTCCTTACCGTGGCGGCGGCCCAGCCCTGACCGATGTGCTGGCCAACCAGATCCCCACCATGTTTGTGAACCAGGACGCGGTGCTTCCCTATGTGAAGGCCGGCAAGCTGCGCGCGCTGGCGGTCACCAGCGCGCAGCGCAATGCGCTGTTCCCGGATGTGCCGACAGTGGCGGAATCCGGCTATCCCGGTTTCTCTGCGGTATCGTGGGTTGGCCTGTCGGCGCCCAAGGGCACGCCAAAGCCCATCGTCGACAAGCTGGAGGCTGAGATGATGAAGGCGTTCCGCCAGCCGGATGTCCGCACCAGGCTGGAAGCCAGCGGCTTCGTGGTGGTGGCGTCCAGCTCGCAGGACTACGCGCGCTTCGTGCAGTCCGAGACCGTGCGCTGGGGCAAGGTCATCAAGGAGGCCGGTATCAAGCCGGAGTAACGGCGCACATGCGCTGCGCCGCAAGACAGAATTCGAGCAGACAAGGACGAATCATGAGCAACGTTTCACATCAAGCAACCGCTGCGCCAATGCCATCGGCACAAGCCTCGGGCGATCGTATCGCGTGGGTAAAAGTCTCGCTGGTGACCCTGCCGCTGGCGGCCCCGATCAGCGACGCCAAGGTGCTGACCGGGCGCCAGCGCCCGCTGACCGAGATCGCCTTCATCTTCGCCGAGATCCGTACCCGCGACGGACACGAAGGCATCGGCTTTGGCTACTCCAAGCGTGCCGGCGGCCCCGGCATGTACGCCCACGCCAGGGAGATCGCGCCGGAGTTGATCGGCGAGGATCCGAACGACATCGCCCGCATCTGGAACAAGCTGCTGTGGGCCGGCGCGTCGATGGGTCGCAGCGGCCTGACCACGCAGGCCATCGCCCCGTTCGATATCGCGCTGTGGGATCTCAAGGCCAAGCGCGCCTGCCTGCCGCTGGCCAAGCTGCTGGGCGCGCACCGCGATTCCGTGCGCTGCTACAACACCTCCGGAGGCTACCTGTCGATGCCGCTGGACCAGGTCCTGAAGAACATCGACGCCTCCCGCGCCAACGGCATCGGCGGCATCAAGATCAAGGTCGGCCAGCCCGATACCGCCACCGACCTCAAGCGCGTCAAAGCGGTGCGCGAACTGCTGGGCGACGACTTTCCCTTCATGGTGGATGCCAACCAGCAATGGGACCGCACCACCGCGCAGCGCTTCGGCCGCGTGCTGGAACAGTTCAACCTGGTGTGGATCGAAGAGCCGCTTGACGCCTACGACATCGAAGGCCACGCCGCGCTCGCCGCCTCGCTCGATACGCCGATCGCCACCGGCGAAATGCTCACCAGCTTCGGCGAGCACGCGCAGCTCATCGCCGCGCATGCCAGCGATTTCGTGCAGCCCGACGCGCCGCGCGTGGGTGGCATCACGCCCTTCCTGCAGATCATGAGCCTGGCGGACTACAAGGGCCTGAAGCTGGCGCCGCACTTTGCCATGGAGATCCACCTGCACCTGGCTGCCGCCTATCCGCAGGAGCCGTGGCTGGAGCATTTCGAATGGCTGGAGCCGATGTTCAACGAACGGCTGGAGCTGCGCGACGGCAGGATGATCGTGCCCAGCCGGCCGGGGCTTGGGTTTAGCCTGAGCGAGCAGGCGCTCGCCTGGACGGCGGACAGGGTGGAGTTTGGGGCGAGGCCGTAGGCAGTCGTTAGCGATAGCGCACCAAGGCATACGCAACCGGCGCGCTCCAGGGCGCGCCGGTTGCGTTTAACGCCCGCTTCGCGTCACGCCGCGCCAGCGCCACGCGTATTGACGTACAGCGCGTAAATGGAATGGCTGCTGGCCATGAACAGCCGGTTGTTCTCCAGGCCGCCGAAGCACAGGTTGGCACAGCGCTCCGGCAGGCGGACATGGCCAATGGGCTTGCCCTTGGGGTTGAACACCATCACGCCGTCCAGCGGTGCCGGGTCCACGCCGGGCGCGCCGCCGCTGCCCCAGCCAGCCCAGATGTTGCCGTCCTCGTCGCACTTGATGCCGTCCAGCGCGCCGGGGCCGTTAGCGTCGATATGTTTGGTGCGGTTCGTCAGGCGTCCATCGGGCCCGACGCTGTAGGCCCACACCAGCCGGTTGGGCTGGGCACGGCCTTCGATCACATAGAGCGTTTTCTCGTCCGGCGAGAAGCACAGGCCGTTCGGCCCGGCCAGGTCGCTGATGACCTGGGTGAGCTTGCCGGTCTCGCCGTCGATTCGATAAGCCGCGTGCGGCAGCTCTGGCTTGCCGATGCGGCCTTCGTAGTTGTTGCTGAGCTGGAAGGGCGGATCGGTGAACCAGATGGAGCCATCGGACTTGCAGACGATGTCGTTCGGCGAGTTGAAGGGCCTGCCTGCGAAGTTGTCGGCCAGCGTGACCACTTTGCCACTGTGCTCGGTACGGCTGATGCGCCGCGTGATTGCGCCTTCGCAGGTGATGAGCCGGCCCTGGCGGTCGCGCGTGTTGCCGTTGGGATAGTTGGCTGGCGCGCGGAAGGTAGTGAGCTGGCCGCCGGCCTCGTCCCAGCGCATGATGCGGTTGGACGCCACGTCGCTGACAAGCAGGTAGCCGCCGTCGCCGATCCACACCGGGCCCTCGGCCCAGCGCAGGCCGGTGGCGAGCTGTTCCACGCTGGCGTTGAACAGACGGTACTTCGCGAAGGAGGGGTCGAGGATGACGACGCTGGGGTCGGGGTAGCGCAGCGAAGGTGTCCACTGTGCTGCGGCATGACCGGCGGCGGTGCTGGCCGCCAGTGCGAGGCTACCCTTCAGGAAGCCGCGACGCTGCGCAGAAGCGGCTTGCTGAAGCGGAAGTTCGTGCTGCTCAGGGTGCTGCGAATCGTTTTGTGTCTCCATGCCCGGGCTCCTTTGTCTTGATCTTGCGAGAATCAACACAATAGGAAGCTTTGCGCGCGCTGGCGATGCTCGCGGGGCGGGATCGCCAGCGCACTCCCAGCAAATGGGACGGTCGTGCCCGATGCGCGGGAAAACCCCGCCGCCTCAAACCGTGTAGTCCACCGCAGCCCACGCAAAGTAAGGCTTCAGATCCGCCACCAGCGCCTGGTGCAAGGGATGGAACAGATAAGCATCCAGCGCCTCCTTGTCATCCACCTCGGACTCCAGCACATAGTCCCAGCAGATCGCACGATCCAGCTCGTTGGCGGCAAAGCGCCAGCTCCTTATCGCGGGGATGCGCGCGCCGAGGGCCGCCATGCGCGCGGTGAGCGCGGCTTCCAGCGTGGCGTCCTTGGGCACGTCCGGCTTGCGCCGGAACAACACGATATGCCGCATTCTTGTCTTCAGCATGGCACCCCCTCGCGTGCAATCAGCCAGGCTGGTGCATCTTGCAACGCCACCGGGCGCAGGAAGCGATCGAGCGCGGCGTAGCCCACCGAGGTGGAAAACGGTTGCGTCGACGCGGGGAAGGGGCCGCCGTGGTGCTGGGCGTCGGTCACGGCCACGCCGGTGGGCACGCCCGCAAACAGCACGCGCCCAGCCACCTTGGTGGCGGCGCGCACGAGTTCCAGCGTGGCGGCGTCCGGCGTTTCGCTGCCGGCATCCACGCCCCACAGTGTCACGGTGAGCGAGCCTCCTACGACGCGCAGCACTTGCTGTGCTTGCTCCGGCGAGTCGATCCGCACCACCAGCGCGGCGGCACCGAAGACTTCCTCGTGCAGGCTGTGATCGGCGATGAAGTCCGCGGCGTCGACCTCGGCCAGGTAGGGGCGCGGCAGGCCGCCGGCGTCCGCGCGCGCCACTTCGCCGAGCAGCGGCTTGAGCTTGTCGGACGCGCGCCAGCGCGCCACGCCCTGGTCAAAGGCGGAGCGAACGCCGGCACTGAGCATGGCGTGGGGCGCGAGCGCATGCAGGGCACCGGCCAGCGCGCCGACGAAGGCGTCGCCGGCGGCGTCCTTGCCGACCACGATCACGCCGGGGCTGGTGCAGAACTGGCCGCTGCCCAGGCAGATCGAGCTGGCCAGGTTCTGCGCCAGCTCCGCGCTGTTGCCGTGCAGCGCGGCCGGCAGCACTACCAGCGGATTGACGGAGCCGAGCTCGCCGTAGAAGGGAATCGGGTGGGGCCGCTCGGCAGCCACCTTGGCCAGCGCGATGCCACCCTTGAACGAGCCGGTGAAGGCCACGGCCGCGATCGCCTCCGCCTGCACCAGGCGCACGCCGGTCTCGATGGCTGCGCCTTCGATAAAGCCGAAGATGCCGGCAGGCAGGCCTTGCCCGGCCACCACGCGTTGCGCCAGCGCGGCGGTCTTGCGCGACAGTTCCGGATGCGCCGGATGCGCCTTTACTACCACGGGGCAGCCGGCCGCGAGTGCCGCGGCGGTGTCGCCGCCGAGCACCGAGAACGCAAACGGGAAATTGCTGGCGCAGAACATCGCCACCGGCCCCACGGGCACGCGCACGCGGGTCAAGCGCGGACGCCCGGCGGGTGGCGCGCCGGCTACGGCGGGATCGTCGAGGCTGGCGTGCGCGTCGCCGCGTTCCAGCACATCGGCAAAGCCGCGTAGCTGAAAGGCGGTGCGGTCCAGTTCGCCATTCAGGCGCGGTAGGCCGAGCGCGCTCTCGCGGTCGGCCAGCGGCACCAGGGTTTCGCGTTCGGCTTCGAGCGCGGCGGCCAGCGCGCGCAGCAGGGCGGCGCGTTGCGCGGCGGGACTGGCGCCCCATTGGCCGGCCACGGCAGCGGCGGCGGCGACAGCGGCATCGATCTGCGCCGGCGTGGATGCCGGCCAGCTTGCGCCGGTGGGCTGGCCACTGCGCGCGTCGATGGATTGCAGCAGGGAGGACATGGTCATACGCTCTTCAGGTGATAGCCGCGGCCCGCGTAGTCGAATGCCACCAGTTCGTTGATGGGCGTTGCCTTGTCGGCGGGCGAGGCGTAATAGGCGCGGATCTCGGCGATCTTGCCGGTCTGCGGATCAAAGTCGTACCACTCGGCGCCGCGCAGCGCGGTGCCGCTCTTGTTCTTCCAGTGCGTCCATTCGATCATCGCCTCCGGGGTGTCGTGGCTGACGATGAGGCGCTCGATGGTCCATTGCGAGCCGAGCGTTTCCACGCACCAGATCCATTTTTTGGCGATGGTGTCGGCGCTGCGCCAGGGCACTTCGGGCAGGCCGGCGGGGAAGTAGTGCACGGCGTCGGGCGTGAAGCAGTCCACCAGCGCGTCGTAGTCGGCCGCGTTGCAGGCGTCGAAGTAGCGGCGGATCAGCGCGGCGTGTTGTTCGGGAGTGAATTTGGCGGTCATCTTGGTCTTGTGTCCGGTTGGGCGGATTCAGCGGCTGCCGGCTGGCTTGGCGGCCGGGATCGGCGGGCGGCCGGCGGCAACCCATTCGCGATGCTGCGCGCGCGTGGCTTCGCTCGGCGGGTACAGGCCCCACAGCGCTTCACCGGCCTGCACGCGTAGTGCCAGGTAGGCTTCGATGTCGTCGCGCTTCTCGCACAGGTTGGCCATTTCCTCGGCCAGGTGGGCCGGGATCACGGTGATGTTGTCGCCGTCGCCGTGGATCACGTCGCCAGGATAGATCGCCACGCCAGCGCAGCCGATCGGCACTTGCAGGTCGGCCACATGATGGTAGGACAGCCGCGTGGTGGCGGTCACGCCCGTGCTCCACACCGGGAAATCCATCTGGCTCAGCTCGGTGCCGTCGCGGAAGCTGCCGTCGGTGATGACCGCGCGGGCGCCGCGCATCATCATCCGCGTGATCAGCATATTGCCCATGGATGCGGCGCGGCCGTCGCGGTTGCTGTCGATCACCAGCACATGGCCCGGCTCGATCTGTTCCACGCCTACCCATTGCAGGTTGTCGGCGGAAGGCTCGGTGGTGAGGTTGCCATAGACGTCGATGTCCTCGCGCGCCGGGATGAAGCGCATGGTGTATGCGCGCCCGGCAAAGGGCTTGACCTTGGGGTTGAGCGGCGTCAGCCCATGCAATACCGGCTGGCGGAAGCCTTTGATGTAGAGCTGCGTGGTCAGCGAGCCGCTGGTCACCTGGGCCAGGCGGTCGAGTACGGAATCCGGCACGTGCGGCGCGGGTGCGCGCTGCGGGATGTTGGCCAGGGGCGGGGGAGGCGTGAAGATGGGGTTGGTGCTCATGATGCGCGCTGTCCAGGTTGCAAGTGGTCGGGGCGGCCCTCGTCCCAATCGGTGGGACAAACCTGGCCGCGTGTCAGCTGTGCTGGCTGATTGCATGGTATTGAACTTCCCGAGAACTTAAAATGCTCACCAGAGGGCCTGCCCCGCCAGACTCCTTCGTTTTTTCCATATATTGAGACAAGCCACCATGTCCGCGAATCCCGGTGACGGTACCGGCGCAATCGAGAAAGCCATCGACGTGCTCGAAGCGGTAGGCGCCACCCCCGGCGGCGTCAGCCAGAGCGACCTGGCCGCGCAACTCGCGCTGCCGCGCACCACGGTGTACCGGCTGCTGGCCACGCTGGTGGCGCGTGGCATGCTGCGGCGCGATCCGCTGCGCAAGGTGTACCGGCTGGGCTTTCGCTGCTTCGAGATGGCGCGCCAGGCCTACACCATGCCGGACCTGGTGGCCGCCGCCGCGCACGAGATGCGCGGCCTGCGCGACCTCACCGGCGAGACCTGCTACCTTGCCACGCTGGACGGGCTGGAGGTGATCTCGCTGGAACGCTGCGACGGTGCCCACAGCGAGCGCTCGGCCGCGGTGCTGGGCCAACGCAAGCCGGTGCACTGCACCAGCCAGGGCAAGGCCATCCTGTCGGCCATGGAAGGCCCGGCACGCGACGCCATCGTGCGCGACCTGACGTTGAAGGCGCTCACGCCGCTCACCATCACCGATCGCCGCCGCCTCAACGCGGAGCTCAATATCACCGCCGCGCGCGGCTACTCCATCGACGATGAGGAGATCGTGATGGGCGTGCGCTGCGTGGGCGCGCCCATCGTCGACCCCGAAGGCGTGGTGCGCGGTGCCATCAGCGTGGCCGGTCCGGCCTACCGCCTCACGCGGGCGCGGCTGGAGTTGCTGGGCCCTGAAGTGGCACAGGCCGCCCGCCGCATCGGCGCGCAACTCGAAGGCGTGCGCGCGCCGGCGGGAGACGCCGCGGTGACTGCAGTGCCCGGGCCTTGGGCCTTCCAGGGCGGGCATCCGCTGTGGTGCGCGCGGCGCCAGCGGCTGTACTGGGCCGACGTGCTGGCGCCCTCGGTGCGCATGCTGGACACCACGCAAGACCCCGCGCGCGATGAACAGTTGCTGCGGCTGGAAGCGCCCGTCACGGGCATGCTGCTGCGCGGCGAGGAGGTATGGGCCATGCATGACGATGGCGCGGTGGCCATTGCGGCGGATGGCAGCCGCCGCCCGCTGGAGGGCTGGCCGCGCGCGCCGCTGCAGGCGTTTTGCGATGTTGGCGATATTGGCAACGGCGCGCAAGCCACGCAGGCGGTGTGGGCCGCCATGGAGTCCGCCGAAGGCGGATCGTCGGTCGGCCTGCTGCGCGACAACGGCAGCCTCGAGGTGCGCTGGCATATCGGCGAGGCCGTGCAGGCGCTGTGCTGGAGCGCGGCGGATGGCACCCTCTACGCCACCACGCCCGCCTCCGGCGCCATCCTGATGCTGCAACCCGGCTCCGCGGCGGTGCGCCGGCTGGCCAGCATGCCGCCGGGCGCGGGCAAGCTGAGCGGGCTTGCGCTGGACACCAGCGGCGGCATATGGACAGCGCTGTGCGAGGGCTGGAGCGTGGTGCGGTTCACGCGCGACGGCACGCTCGATCGCGTGGTGGGCATGCCCGTGCCGTGCCCCAGCGATGTGGCGATCGGCGGTGCGAACCTGGACACGCTCTACATCACCACGTCGCGCCAGCAGGTGTCGCTGGAAACGCTGGCCAAGGCGCCGCAGTCCGGCTGCCTGTTCGAGGTCAAGGTCTGAGCGGTTTGCGGCACTGCGTTCTTGCGGACTTGTGTTTGTCCTTGTAGTCGTCCTTGTGGTCATCCTTGTGGTCGTCCTTGTGCTGGTAGGTCTCATACCAGCATAAGTTCTCATCTTGTCGCCTCGGGACTAGCCCTCTAGGCTGTTCAGGCCCATCCCTTGCAACAAGACAGAGTGAACGAACAGGAACGCACCAATGACCACGAATACGACCGCTGCCGCCGCTGATTCAGCTGCCAAGTTCGACCCCAGCCGCGCCGGCGAATACGAAAAGCAAAGCCGCATCGCGCTGGCGGGCTACGACGCCTGCCATGAACTGTCCGCCTGCATGCTGGCGGCAACGCTCGGCGCCGGGCGCGCGGCCGAAGTGCTGGTGGTCGGCGCCGGCGGCACGGCGCAGGAGATCGTCTGCGCGGCCCGGCTGGAGCCGGCGTGGCGCTTCACGGCAGTCGATCCGTCGCAGCCGATGCTGGACCTCGCCATGGCGCGCGTCGCCCAGGCCGGGCTGGCCGAGCGCACGCATGCCGTGCCTGGCGTGGTAGAGGACCTGCCCGCTACGCCGCGCTTTGACGCCGCCACGTTGATCGGCGTGCTGCACCACCTGGCAGGGGACGAAGCCAAACGCGATATCTTGCGCGCTATCGCCGCCCGCCTGAAGCCGGGCGCGCCGCTGATCCTCGCCGGCAATTACCGCGCCTATGCCAGCGAGCCGCTGTTGCTGGCAGCGTGGGGCGAACGCTGGCGCATGCAAGGCGCCAGCGCCGACGAAGTCCAGGCCAAGCTGGGCAAGATCCTGCAGGGCGCGGACCCGCCGCAGTCGGAGGCTGCCGTGCAGGCGCTGCTGGCCGAGGCGGGCTTTGCCGCGCCGCAACGCTTCTTCGGCAGCCTGTTCTGGGGCGCGTGGCTTGCGCAAAAGCAGGGCGGCTGATCCGGGGCGCCCGTGCATGGCCGGGCTTTGCATGGTTGACGGCCGGTTCTATCCTACGCAGACAAGAGCCGCCATCAAGGAGCTTGCCGTGCCCGTCCGCCCTTCGTCCTTGCCCGTGCAGATCGCCGTGATGGCCTTCGCCGGCACCGCCATGCTGGCGTGGCCGGCGCGCGCTGCCGACAGCGACCAGGAAAACCGTGGCCACGATCCCTTCTTCCAGATCTCGTCGCGCATCGCCAATTGCCCGGAGCCGCTCGGGCCCCGCGTGGACGAAGCGCAGTGGCGGCGCGACGCCCATCACCGGATCGAGGATGGCAACCACTGCTATGTGGAAGGCCGCTGCCGTCTCGGCAATTCCTACCAGTACGAGCAGGAGATCGTGGAAAGCACGCAGCGCCGCCTGCAGGCGCTGTCGATCGCGCTGCCGGGCTGGCATGACTCCACGCTGTGGCTCACCGTGCGGGGCCGCTGGCTGCTGGTGCAGGGCTGCGTGGGGCGGGGCTTTCCAGGGCAGCCCTTTCTGGCCGCGCTACGCGAAGTCGCCGACGTGGAGATCGTGGTCGACCAGATCACGGGGGATCCGGTGCGCGGCGTGCCTTACCCCGTGTTCGGCGGCCATTCGGGCAAGGCGACGCCCGTCCTGCCGCAATCCGGCCGAGGGCCGAATTAAGCATTTTCCTCAAAGGGTTAGATTCTGTGGTGCTGGCGCCAATCCGGGTTGTGGGGCGTCATGCCAAGTGCTACCTTCAGGGCATGCTGGCGGGGCCCGTCCGGGCCAGCCCCACGCCCGGGGCATTCATTACCAGCGCCAG
Organism: Cupriavidus sp. 8B; assembly: GCF_054589115.1. Taxonomy (NCBI): domain Bacteria; kingdom Pseudomonadati; phylum Pseudomonadota; class Betaproteobacteria; order Burkholderiales; family Burkholderiaceae; genus Cupriavidus; species Cupriavidus sp. 8B. The sequence goes on from NZ_BAAILO010000101.1 coordinate 51,109, forward strand.
GTTCTCGCTTGGGATACGACATGTCTGCTCACCCTCATGGGCCGAAGCCCGCTTTCAGGAGACTGGGTGCGATGCTATTTCCCTTGCTGCTATGCGGGCTCGCCGATGAAGCCATGGCACAGCAAAGCCGCACCGACAGTCCGGCGCAGGGCGTGCCCGGCACCATCTGCGACGCGCCCTGGTTCCAGTCCGGCGCGCGGGCGCAGATGGAGGCCAGTGGCGACATGCCAATGTCGATCACCATGATCATCCGGCACCCGACGCTCACGGAAAATGGCTGCAGCGCCTGGCTGTCGATTCACTCGAAGTCGGCGCTGGCGGCCATGATGGGCCCTCCAGTCGTGATGGACCAGGTCCACAAGATGACGTTCGACCGCGGCGCGACGGCCGGCTCGGTGGGCAGCGTGAGCAGCCAGCGCGCCACCATCAATGCGCAGGCGCGCTACACGCGGCTGTTCGGGCAAGCCTCGTTCCAGGGCAAAGGCGTGCTGACCTACGCGGGCCTGGCGATACGGGAGGGCGTGGTGCTGCCGGGCGAGACCCTGAGTTCCAGCCTGGATCTCGAGATCCGCAGCCTGGCGACGGACGAGATGGTCACTACCATTCGCGCGCCGTCGGCCTCGGTCTCGGTTGGCGAGCGGCGCGTCGGCCGTGCGCAATCCATCGAGACCGTGCTGGGCCGCCGCGAATGCATGCCGATCACTTACGAAAAGCGCACCTCGCTGGGGCCCTTGATGATGGGCGACGACCTCATCCAGACCGAGCCCGCGATCATGAACGTCACCGACTGGTACTGCCCGACGGAAGCGTTCGTGCTGCGCACGGAGGTGCGGCAAAAAGGAAAGATCGAAAGAATCGACACGACTGCCATCGGCATGGACGACGACGTGCAGTGACGCAGGATACCGAGCGATGGCAGGAGCGCCGCGCCGGGGAACGCCAAGGAACACCGCGACATGAACAACGAGAACCAAGACATCGATTTGCTGCCCTTGCTTCGGCAACTCGAAACCGAACTGCATCGGCCCGCAGCGCGCGGTGACCGCCATCGGCTGGACGCGCTGCTGCACGACGACTTCCTGGAGTTCGGCCGCTCCGGCGGCATCTACACCAAGGCCGACACGCTGGACGAGCTTCCCACCGAAGCCGCCTCGGGCACGATCTGGGCGCAGGATTTCTCGCTGCGTTCCCTCGGGCCAGGCGTGGCCATGCTGAACTACCGGTCAGCCTGCCAGCAGCCGGACAACCGGCTGGAGCGGCACACGCTTCGCACCTCGATCTGGACGCTGACGGACAAGGGTTGGCAGATGTCGTTTCACCAGGGCACGCCGACCGAGAGCTTCGCGGAAAAAGCCGTGTAGTCGGGCAGCCGCATAGCGGCTCCTCAGACTGCTGACAAGGCCGGATCTGCGTTGTCGGGCTCCCCTCTCCCGCGTGCGGGAGATGGGCTGGGGGAGAGGGCGGGCGCTCGTTACGCCTGCGTGCTGGAAAACACCACGGGCTTCACTTGAAGTGGCTCCTAGCTAAGCCACCCCTCTCCCCGGCCCTCTCCCCCTGAGGGGAGAGGGAGAGACAGCCGTCGTCATGGCGCGCGGCGGCTTTGGCCCGTTCGGCGGCTTCGGCTAGTGCTTCAGGTTTGTCAGCAGCCTGGGGATAGGAACGGCAGCAAGCGCGTCGGCATTGAGGCCAATCATCGTGCCGATGCCCCTCGCTCAGCGATGGTCGCGTGCATTTCCACCACCGAGACCGGACGTTGCAATGTGCCGATGATCCCTTTCAGAGCAGATATCGATTGTGTGGCTGCAATGATCTCGTAGCGACCACTCTCCTCATTCATGACGAATTCAATCCGGTCACCCGTGACCACGCCTAGCGCATTGCGCACGTCGGCAGGGATGGTGACTTGCCCTTTGGCATTGATGATGGCTGACGTCGGAAAAGCGTGACCATGAGTGCAGTAAGGGACATATTAAAAATAGCTTGCAATTAGATCGCGCGCTATGTATATTCCAGCCCATGGACACGAAACGCACCTTCCGGACCAAGCAGGCAGCACCCGGCGCCACGGTAAATGCCGCGTCGGCGCTGCTGCTGGACCAGCAGTTCTGCTTTTCCGTGTACGCCACGTCGCTTGCGCTGAACAAGCTGTACCGCAAGTTGCTGGCGCCGCTGGGCCTGACGTATCCGCAGTATCTGGTGATGATGGTGCTGTGGGAGGCCGATGGCCTGACCGTTTCGGAAATCGGCGCACGCCTGCATCTGGATTCGGCCACCTTGACGCCGTTGCTCAAGCGCATGGAAGCCCAGCAATTGCTGCGGCGCGAACGTGCGGTTGCCGACGAGCGGCAGGTGATCGTCTCGCTGACCGCCGAGGGCCACGCGCTCAAGGAGCCGGCTGAGGCCGTGCCGCGCGCGGTGCTCTGTGCCTCGGGCTGCAGCGTCGACCAGGTGGTGGCCGTGAAGGCGGAGCTGGACCAGCTGCGCGAGCGGTTTGCAGAAGCGGCTGGCGGGTAAGGTCAAGGCGCCGGCGCTATTGGAGCGACGGCTGAAGACGGGCTGCTCAACTTGACAGCCCGTTTTGATTGTCTATTATATAGCGTGCTATTTAATAGCTAGCTATTTAGTATGGAAAGCGAGCATGCTTTCTCCAACCGAAGGCTCGATGAGCCAGTTTTTATCACTAGCCAGGAGTGTCATCATGTCGATCGAAAAAGTCCTCTACCGTGCTTCCGCCACCGCAACCGGAGGCCGTGACGGCCGCGCCGTGTCGTCCGATAGCGCGCTGGATATCAAGCTGGCCACCCCGCGCGAGCTGGGCGGCGCGGGTGGTGCCGGCACCAACCCGGAACAACTGTTCGCGGCTGGCTATTCGGCTTGCTTCCTGGGTGCCCTGAAGTTCGTGGCGGCGCGTGACAAGGTGGCACTGCCTGCCGACACCGCCATCACCGGCCAGGTCGGCATCGGCGCCATCCCCACCGGGTTTGGCATCGAGGTGGACCTGAACATCGCGCTGCCGGGCCTGGATCGCGCCGTTGCGCAAGACCTGGTCGACAAGGCGCACGTGGTCTGCCCGTACTCGAACGCCACGCGCGGCAATATCGACGTGCGCCTGACGCTGATCTGAGCGTAGATCCGGATCCCGGAGGCTCCCCCGGGCCGGCCCCGCGCAATGCTCTAAAATGAGCATCCCTTGCGCGGGGCCGGCTGCTTTGTCTCGCGTGCCGCCTCAAGTGGCAATCAGCGAAACAAGAAGACGGACCCGGAGACACAGTGCGCTACGAACTCACCGACCTGCGCCTGTTCCAGGCGATTGCAGAAGCACAGAGCCTGTCCAGCGGCGCGTCCGCCATCCACATCACGGCATCCGCCGCCAGCTACCGCCTCAAGAATCTCGAACACGCGATGGGCACGGCCCTGTTCGTGCGTAGCGCGCGCGGCATGGAGCTCACACCTGCTGGCGAAACCTTGCTGGTGCACGTGCGCGAACTGCTGCGCGGCGTGGAGCGCATGCATGGCGAGGTGGGACGCTTTTCCGCCGGGCTCAAGGGCCATATCCGGCTGCTGGCCAACAGCAGTTCGCTCAATGGCTTCATCATCCCCAGCGTGAGCCGCTTCCTGGCCGCCAACCCGGATGTCAACATCGACCTGGAAGAGCGTGCCAGCCAGGCGATTCCCGCCGCCGTGGCCGCGCAGGAGGCCGATATCGGCATCCTGGCCGGCGACATCGATGCCAGCGACGTTCGCGCCGTGCGCTACGCGGTGGACGAACTGATCCTTGCGGTGCCCAACGGCCATCCGCTGGCGCGCCAGGCCGAGTTGCGCTTTGGCGCCGCGCTGGATTTCGATTTCGTGTGCATGAGCCGCGGCAGCAGCAACTTCCTCTTCTTGCGCGACATGGCGCAGCGCGCCGGCAAGAGCCCCAACTTGCGGCTGCACGCGCATAGCTTCGAGGCTGCACTGTCGCTAGTCGAAGCCGGCGTGGGCGTGGCGCTGGTACCGCGCAGCGTGGCCGCAACGGCCCTGCGCGAGGCGCGGATAGCCGGCGTGCGCCTGGCAGAGACCTGGGCCCGCCGCGAGCTTAACCTGATCGTGCGCGCCGAAGGCAAGCTGCCGTCCTTCACGGCGGCGTTCGTGCAATTCCTGCTCAATGATCCGCGTGTTGCCACCACGCGGGAGGATGGCGCTCCGGTGGTGTAGTTGCTGGCGCCACCGGTAACCATGAAAAAAGCGACTGCATCTGCGCTACATATATCATTTTTCGAATAGATTCATCGTCGCTACACTTTCCTCGTGTACCCAGACTTGACAAGGGTAGGCACAAGGAAAAAAACGATGAACAAGAAGCAAACGCTCGCCGCCGCTCTGGCGCTCTCCCTCCTCGGCATCGCCCCCACCAGTACCTCCGCCTGGAGCGCCACGGCGCCTACGCCGGCCGCCAAGGCCGCCCGTGTCGCCGCCCTGTTCGGCAGCCCCGCCGACGTGGGCACGACGACCCGCACGGTCACGCTGGCCCCGGGCATGAACTACGTGAACGTGGCATCCGGTGAATCGGTGGCCTTCCGCGCCGGCGGCAAGACTGTCGGCTGGACGTTCCTGGAGGCCATCGGCGGGACTTCGGTCGATATGAGGACCATCTTCCCGGATGTGGCGCAGGCCAGGGGGATCCGGGTGTACATCGCGCCGAGCGAAGTATTCAGAGGCGGTTAAGCAGGAGCGGTGGCGCCCCGCAGTTGCCGCCCAGCGTGGCGAGCGTAGGGCGTTTATACAGGGCGTTACAGGTGTTGGGCGTTGAGCTGGTATTGAGTCCTACCCCGGCCGCGAAAGCTGCGGTGACGGAACGTGCGGGAAGAGATGCGGCGGATCGCTTCAAGCGCGAGGTCTGGTAGGCCAGGGCTGAAACTCGCACGAGCGTGGACTCTGGACGTATTCCCCCAAGCCTTCCAATTCCACGAACCGGTGATTCGAATCTTTCGGATGGCCGGGCTCCGGCCACAAAAATATACTGGCCGGCAGCCCCAAGCCATCGATCGCGGATCTCTCCGCCTCTTGTCGACCAGGCGGCGGCACACAAGAACGAAAGACCGGAGACACCGTGAAATCCATCCAGGCCCGCGCGCGCCTGCTCGCCTTGTGCGGCAGCGCCCTTAGTTTCCTGATTTCCCTGATTTCCCTGACAACAGCCGCGCCCGCGCTGGCCCAGCCTGACGCGTATCCCAGCAAGCCCGTCACCATCGTGGTGGCATTCGCGCCCGGCGGCATGACCGATATCGTGGGGCGCTTGCTGGCGGCGGAGCTGTCGCAGGCGTTCAGGCAGAGCTTTGTGGTGGAGAACCGTCCCGGCGCGGCCGGGCAGATCGCGACCGAGTACGTGGCGCGCAAGCCCAACGATGGCTACACGCTGTTGCTTAGCGCGACCGGCCATGTGATCGGGCCGGCCGTGCAGAAGAACGTACGCTACCAGCCGGTGAAGGATTTCGAGCCGATCGCGTTGATCGCCAAGGCGCCGAACCTGCTGGTGGTGAACCCATCGGTGCCGGCCAAGACGTTGCCGGAGTTCATCAAGTGGGCCAGATCGCAGCCCAGCGTGCCTTATGGCTCGGCCGGGGTTGGCGGCTCCACGCACCTTGCCGGCGAGCTGTTCCGGCAGGTGGCGGGCGTGCCGCTGGTGCATGTGCCGTACAAGGGCGCGTCGCCGTCGACCAACGATGTGGTGGCGGGGCAGATTCCGATGGTGTTCCAGGATTCCATGAGCGTGTCCGCGTTTATCGCGGCCGGCAAGCTGCGTCCGATCGCGGTCACCAGCGCGGAGCGCAGCAAGCTGTTTCCCGATCTGCCGACCATTGCCGAAGCCGGTTTCAAGAACTATGACCTCTACACCTGGCTGGGTTTGTACGCGCCGGCCGGCACGTCGCCGGAGATCGTGGCGAGGCTGAACCAGGAGGCCAACCGCATCATGCGCTCGCCGGAGATGGCGGCCAAGCTGCGCAAGCAAAGCGCCGAAGCCGCGGGCACGCTGGGGCCGGCGGAATTCCGCAAGTACGTCGAGGCCGAGGTGACCAAGTGGCAGCGCACTGTCCAGGTCACCGGCGTGAAGGTGGACGAGTAAATGGGCCGGCAAGCACGCGAAGCCATATCGATGCATGACGAATCCTCCACGCAGGACGCCCCGGGCGCGGACGCCTTCTACTTTGGCCAGCTGGCCCAGGGCCGCTTCGTCATTCCCCGCTGCGCGGATTGTGGCCGGTGGCATTTCTTCCCGCGCGTGCTGTGCCCGCACTGCGGCTCGGATGCGCTGGAATGGCTGGCGCCCGCGGGCGGCGGCACCGTGTACTCCACCACCACGGTGCGCCGCAAGGAGGGCGACTACAACGTCTGCCTGGTCGACCTGGACGAAGGGCCAAGGATGATGAGCCGCGTCACCGGCGTCGCGCCGGACGCGGTCCGCATCGGCATGCGCGTGCAGGCGCAGGTCGCGCGCGAGGAAGCCGGGCCCTTGCTGGTATTCGTTCCGGGAGAGACGCAATGATAGGCAATACCAGAGGCAGATCCGGCTCGCAGCGCGGCGCCGTCGCCATTCTCGGCACGGGGCTGGCCGGCCTTGGCCACGCCGGGGGCCGTACCGAGCAGGAGATCATCGCGCAGGCAGCGCATGCCGCGGTCAAGGCCAGTGGCCTGAGCATGCAGGAGATCGACGGCATCATCACCTCCAGCCTCACCTCGCCGTGGTGGGTGATGCGCATGGCCGAGTACCTGGGCATCCGGCCGAGGTTTTCCGATAGCACGATGTTTGGCGGCTCGTCGTTTATCGCCGACCTGAAGATTGCCGCGATGGCGATCGAGGCGGGCGAATGCGACAACGTACTGATCTGCTACGGCAGCACGCCGCGCAGCGTGCCGAGCAGCTCGCGCCAGAACCAGATGCGAGCCGAGCTTGACCCGCAGCCCTACGAGCATCCGTACAAGCCCTTCAACCCGCCCAGCAGCTATGCGCTGGCCGCGGCGCGCCACATGCACCAGTACGGCACCACGCGCACGCAACTGGCGGAGGTGGCCGTGGCCGCGCGCAAGTGGGCGCAGCTCAACCCCGATGCGTTCTCGCGCGACCCGCTGACGGTCGATGACGTCATCAACGCCAAGATGATCTCGGACCCGCTCACGGTGCGTGATTGCTGCCTGGTCACCGATGGCGCCGGCGCCTTCGTGGTCACGCGGGCCGACCGCGCGCGCGGCCTGCATGCCAGCCCGGTGTATGTACTGGGGTGCGGCCACGCCCACTGGCACCGGCAGATCTCCTGCATGGACGACGTGACCGTCACGCCCGCCGTGGAGTCCGGGCGCAGGGCATTCGCCGAGGCGGGCCTGACGCCGGCCGATATCGACGTGGTGGAGCTCTACGATGCGTTCACCATCAACCCGATCCTGTTCCTGGAGGACCTCGGCTTCTGCGCCAAGGGCGAGGGCGGCGCCTTCGTCTCCGGCGGGCGCATCGAGCCGAGCGGTGCGTTCCCGATGAACACCAATGGCGGCGGGCTGTCCTGCCTCCACCCGGGCATGTACAGCATCTTCCTGGTGATCGAGGCCGTCACGCAACTGCGCCGCGAGGCTGGCGCCCGCCAGGTCAAGGACGCGGACATCGCGCTGGTGCATGGCAATGGCGGCGTGCTGTCCAGCCAGGCTACGGCCATTCTCTCCACCTTGCCTTGAGCTCGCGTAATCCCATGACATCCAGTTCTTCGGCGTCCGCCTTCACCCCGCTCACCGCCACCGCGCCTACGGTGCAATATGGCCGCCAGGGCCGCACCGCGATCCTGTTGCTCGACAATCCGCCCGTGAACGGCCTGGGGGACACCGTACGCCTTGGCCTGTTCGACGGCATCGCCCGGGCCGGGCAAGACGATGCCGTGACGGCAATCGTGATCCTCGGCGCCGGCAAGGCGTTCTGCGGTGGCGCGGATATCCGCCAGTTCAATACGCCGGCCGCCAGCGCGCAGCCCACCCTGCGCCAGGTGATCGCGCGCATCGAGCAGTCGGCCAAGCCGGTGGTTGCCGCCATCCATGGCGTGGCGCTGGGCGGTGGCATGGAACTGGCCCTCGGTTGCCATTACCGCATCGCCAGCGCCGATGCCAGTCTGGGGCTGCCGGAGGTCAATCTCGGGCTGGTGCCCGGCGGCGGCGGCACGCAGCGCCTGCCGCGCCTGATCGGCGTGCCGGCGGCGCTGGAGCTGATCCAGAGCGGCAACCCTGTGCGCGGTGACAAGGCGGTGGCCCTCGGCATGGCCAACGCGTTGATCGACGGCGAGCCGCTGGCCGCGGCCGTGGCTTTCACCGAGCGCGTGGTGGGTTTGCCGGGCGCCCATCCCGTGATCGCGCGCAAGCCTTGTGCCGATGCCGCTGGCGTGGACTTTGCCGCGCGCATCGCGGCGGTTAGCGCCAAGGCGCGCAATGCGCTGGCGCAACGCGCCGCCATTGCTTGCGTGGAGGCCGCCACGCGCTTGCCGATTGAAGCCGGTCTCGACGACGAACGTGCCCGCTTCGGCCAGCTCGTGGCGGGCACGGAGTCGAAGGCGCTGCGCCACCTCTTCTTCGCCGAGCGCGAGGCGCCCAAGGTGGCAGCACTGCCGGCAGGCGCATCGCTGCGCCCGGCGGTGCGGGTGGGCATTCTCGGCGCCGGCACCATGGGCGCGGCCATCGCCATGGCCTTTGCCAACGCCGGCATCCCGGTGACCTTGCTGGAACAGCAGCAGGCCGCGCTGGATCGCGGGCTGGCCATGATCCGCCGCAACTACGAGATCACGGCCGCCAAGGGCAAGCTCACGGCGCAGGGCATTGCGCAGCGGATGGCGTGCATCACGCCCACGCTGGCCGATGCCGCCCTGGCGGATGCCGACCTGGTCATCGAAGCGGTCTTCGAGGACATGGCGGTCAAGCAAGCCGTGTTCGCCCGGCTCGACGCGTTATGCAAGCCCGGCGCCATCCTCGCCACCAATACCTCGCGCCTGAGCATCGACGTGATCGCCGCGTCCACTTCGCGCCCACAGGATGTGATCGGGTTGCACTTCTTCAGCCCAGCCAATGTCATGAAGCTGCTGGAAGTGGTGCAGGGCGAGCGCACCGCGCCGGAGGTCACCGCCACCTGCATGAAGATGGCCCAGGCCATCGGCAAGATCCCGGTGCTGGTGCGCGTGTGCGAGGGTTTTGTCGGCAACCGCATGCTCACGCCCTACTGGCGCGAGGCCGGCTTCCTGCTGGAGGAGGGCGCATCGCCGCAACAGGTGGACGGCGCGCTCACGCGCTTTGGCATGGCCATGGGCCCGCTGGCCATGGCCGATCTTGCCGGCATGGATATCAACTGGGCCACGCGCAAGCGGCTCGCGCCGACTCGGCCCGCGCACCTGCGCTACTCCAAGGTGGCCGACCGCATCTGCGAGCAAGGCCGCTTCGGCCAGAAGACCAATGCGGGCTACTACCGCTACGAAGCCGGCAGCCGCACGCCGCTGCCCGATCCGGCGGTCGACGCGCTGATCCGCGCCTGCGCGGCGCAGGCCGGCATCGAACGCCGCGACGTGAGTCACGAGGAAATCGTCGAGCGCTGCGTGCTCGCGCTGGTCAACGAGGGCGCGCGCATCCTGGAGGAGGGCATCGCGCAGCGCGCCTCGGATATCGACGTGGTGTACGTGCATGGCTACGGCTTTCCTGCGTGGCGGGGCGGGCCGATGTTCCATGCCGAGACCATCGGTCTGGACCGCACGCTCGACAAGATCCGGGCGTTGAATGCCATCCACGGCGAGCACTGGACACCCGCGCCACTGCTGGTCCGGCTGGTGGCCGAAGGGCGCCAGACCTTCGCCGGGGGCTGATCTGGCGCGGGACGCGCGCCTGCGTGCCGCGCGTCGACCCCGGGGACCGGTTGCCTTACGGTGAAAGGCGGAGGACACTAGCGTGGTTTTGCTGATGCGGCCCACCGTCAGCGCTAGTGCCAGCGCTAGTGCCAACGCCAACGCCAACGCCAACGCAAGGGAGAGGCAACCATGGCCGTCACCGACAAGATGTCCACCGTCGCGGATCGCGAACTGACGCTGACCCGCATCATCGACGCTCCGCGCGCCGCCGTCTTCAAGGCATGGACCGATCCCGAGCTGGTCAAGCAGTGGTTCGCGCCCAGCCCGTGGACGATCTCCGCGGCGCAGATGGACGTGCGCCCCGGCGGCGAGAGCCTGGTCGTCATGCGCAGCCCGGAAGGGGTCGAGTTTCCCAACCGTGGCGTTTATCTTGAGGTGGTGGAGAACAAGCGGCTTGTCTTCACCGATGCCTATGTCACGGCGTGGGAGCCTTCCGAGAAACCGTTCATGACCGTCGTGCTGACGTTCGAGGACGAGGACGCGGGCAGCAAGACCCGGTACACGGCACGCGTGCGGCACTGGACGGTGGAAGATCGCATGGCGCACGAGCAGATGGGCTTTCACGCAGGCTGGGGGCAGTGCGCCGACCAGCTGGCTGCCCTTGTCACCATGCGTTGACCCGCCGGCCGGGAGGCCGCGCCGGGCGCGTCTTTCGTTGTCTGCCAGGTAGCCGATGATGATGCCAAGAATCACACGTCTGCTCAAGCGCAGGGCCGTGCTGGCCGGCGTAGTGCTCGTCAGCACGCGCGCGGTGGTGGATGCGCGCTATGCGAACCCGCCCGCGAACGGCAGCGAGCTGGTGCTGTTCGACCTGAACCATGACGCGCACCTTGGCCCACGCATGCGCCCGAGCAATGGCGGGCTGGCGGCGCCGTATCGGCTGCAGGGCATGGACGAAGGCATCGCGCAAGCCGGCGGGCCGGCATGACCAGCACGCTGCTCGCTCGCGTCCATCCGTTGCTGCGGCGCGTGCTGCGCCCGGTGCTGGATCCGGCGCGCCGCTACCGCCATGCCAAGGTGATTCATGCCGCCAGGGTGGCGCTGGGCCTGCTGACGTCCATTGCGCTGACCACCGGCATCCACCTGCCCCATGGCGAGTGGGCGTCAATCACGCTGCTGGTGGTCATCGGCGGCCTGCAGCACCACGGCAATATCCGCAAGAAGGCGGCCGAACGCGCGCTCGGCACGCTGATCGGCGCGGGCGCGGGGCTGGTGATCATCCTGCAGCAATCGTATTTTCACGCGCCTTTGCTCAGCTACGCGCTGATCGTGATCGCTTGCGCCATCTGCGCGTACCACGCGATCGGCAAGGGTGGCTACGTGGCGCTGCTCTCCGCCATCACCATCTTTATCGTCGCCGGCCATGGCGAGAACGCCATCGCGGACGGCCTCTGGCGCGCGGCGGATGTACTGATCGGCATCGCGATCGCGCTGCTGTTCTCCTTTGCGCTGCCCCTGCACGCCACCTACACGTGGCGCTACAAGCTGGCCGAGGCCCTGCGCAGCTGCGCCAGGATGCACACGGCCATCGTCAACGACGCAGGCTTCGACCGGGCCGTGCTGCAGCGGGCCATGGTGCTGCAAGGCAGCTTGCTGGTACAGCTGCGATCGCTGATGCCGTCGGTGGCCAAGGAGATCAACGTATCGATGGAGCAGCTCGAGGCCATCCAGCACGGCATGCGCGTGTGCATCAGCCTGCTGGAAGTGCTCGCGGCCACGCGCCCGCGCGTTGACGGCGACGAGGACAAGGCATTGGTGCGCGATCACCTTGCCGAAGAGAACCGCCGTGTCAGCGCCATGCTGATCGGCATGGCGCGTGCGCTGACCCATGGCGTGGTGGCGCGCCTGGCGCCGCGCGGCAGTTGTTCGCTCGCGCAAATCGCGGGCACCGTGCCACCGCGATGGGCAGGCTATGTGTCGCTGACGCTGCGCTTGTCCGACGAGTTCGACGACCTCAGGCAGCGCCTGGCGGCCATCGCCGATCGCTGGAACATTTAAGCCCGCTTCGACATCGCCAACCGCCTGATCCCCTCGCAGCGGCACCATCGGTGCCTGCCTGCCTGCCCACCGGCGTTAACCCTGAGCTCGCTTGGGAAAACAGGAGGCGCTGGACTCATCGATACGTGCTTGCTGGTACTAGCGCTCCCCTGGCCGATCTTCAATACTGCAAAGGAAGACCAGCCGGCCATGCCAGGCGGGACGATGGCTGTGGCCATTCCGCTGAGCCTGATCTTCGATGCGTGTGTCGCGCCTCGGACGCGGATCCGCGAGTACCAGCCTCAGCCGTTTGGCCGCCCCGATACGCCCCAGATCGCCAGCTTCTCCGTGCGGCTGCACGGCCAGTTCGACAAGCAGCGCCTGAAGGCGTTTCTCAAGTCGGTGCCCGGCAATGTGCTGCGTGCCAAAGGTATCGTCAGGCTGGCGGGGAACGCGCGTGCGCATGCGTGTCAGGTGGCGGCGCGCCGAGTGGCACTGTCGGTTTGCGAGCAAGCTAGCGCAGGGGATCTCTCCACGGTGGTGTTCATCGGGCGCTTCGACAACGCGGATGAAACTGGCTTGCGGGCCGGGCTTGTGGCTTGCCTGCAGGGCGAAACGGGGGACTCAGGGGTGGCCTTGCGTCGCGCCCGCGCCGTGACGTCGCCACAGTAGCCGGCGCAGCATCCAGGCCCCGGCCAGCCCCAATGGAATGGCGAACGCCCATACGCCGACTGGCGCTTCCAGCACCGTGCTTTCCGGCGCCATTGCGGCGGAGACCATGACGCCTGTGTTGAGGCCCGCATGCAGGACGATGCCGGGCCAGAGCGAACGCGTGCGGCAATAGAGCGCCGCCGCGAACAGCCCGATGGCGAACGCGATCACGAACTGGTAGATGTTCAGGTGCGCCACGCCAAAGACGAAGGCCGAGTACACGGTGGCGTCGGCACGCACGTAGCGCTTGAGCATGCCCCGCAGCAGGATGCCGCGGAAGAACATCTCCTCCACGAGCGGCGCAATCAGGCACACCAGCACCCAGATGCCGATGCCCCCGCTCGTCATCTCCGTGATCATGCGCGCGTCATCGGCGGAAAAGGGGAGTAGCGCCTCTATGCCGATCATGGCCAGCCCGTCGAGCAGCAAGATCAGCGGCACCATCAGCAGGATCGGCGGGCCCAACACGCCCAGCGTGGCCGCCACGCTGGCGCGGCCCTCATGGAACAGCTTGCGGTAGCTCAACCCGCTGGCATGCAGCAAGGTGCTGAATACCAGCCCGTAGCAGGCCACGCGAATCAGGCTGGCGGCGGCCATTGGCTGCATGCCGCTGCGCAGCAGGGCCGGGCGCAGCAACATGGTCAATATCACCTCGACAAACCAGGCCACGAAGGTGAGCGCGAGCGCCCATTGGAAAGTGATCGGTTGGGTCTGGTCTGGCCGGTTCGGATTCATGGATCGCGGGGTCTTTCGGGACGATGGGCTTGTCGTAGGTTGCCGCTTCCATTAACGGCAACGGCAGCGCGAATCTGTAGAATCGGCTGCTCAAAAACGACGTGAGTGCCATGCACTTGCGAAAGATCCTTGGATTTCTGCTGGGAGCGCTCGGCGCCGCCGGGACTGCCCATCCAGCCCGGAAACCTGAAATGGTCGATGTGAAATCCATCGGATACACGCTGGCAACGGTTGCCGCGGACCCGCTCGAATACGTGATGCCTGGCAAGGAGAGTTAGCATCCAGGCGTCTAACTGCAGGTCTGTGTCAATGTGCTCGCTTCGATACGCGAGCAATCAGTTCATCCAGCCGCCACAGGAACAGCTTCAGGATGGGGGAACGGTTCGCCTCGCTGTAGCCAATGGCGAGGTCGATCGTCGGCACCTCGCCGGCAAGGGGGCGGCTGACGACCGACAAGGGCATCAGACTCTCGACATAGGCCGGGATCAGCGTCACGCCTCGCGTCGATGCCACCAATGACATGACCATCGCAGGGTTGTCCACACATTGGGTCGGTGTGATCCGAACCCCTGAGCGCTCCAGGTAGTCGTCGATCACCGCGCGCAGCACCTTGGCCTTGTTCGCCATGGCGATGAAGGGCTCGCCAACGAGCTCTTGTGGGCGGATGGCCTCGCGTGACGTCAGCGGATGATCGCTGGGCATCAGCACCACAAGCGGTTCCTGGCTCACGACCCTGTAAGTGAGATCGAAGCCCGGTTCGGCGCGCAGGAGCGCCAGATCCAGCTTGCCCCGTGCTAGTCCTTCGGCAAGATCCGGCGAGTAGTCGCTGGAGACGGTGACATCGACATTGGGCAATTCGTCGCGAAGGATGTGCATGGCCTCGGGCAGCCAGGTCATTTCCTGCCCGGTGAGGAACCCGAGCGCAAACCGCTGCTTGGCTGGTTGCGCCGCCCTGCGGGCCGCTTCGACCGCAGCGTCCACCTGGGTAAGGGCAAGCCGCGCGTGATCGATAAATGCCTTGCCTGCGGCGGTCAGCTCCACGCCGCGCCCGCTGCGGCTCAATAGTTCGACCCCGACCTGATTTTCCAGGTCCCGGATCTGCCGGCTCAGTGACGGCTGTGAGGTGTGCAGCCGTCGCTCCGCGGCCACCGTCAGGCTACCCGTCTCGGCGACCGCGATGAAATACCGAAGGTGTCGCAGTTCCATTGCTCCTCCATGTTGAACCCCCCATGCCTGCGAGGTATGCCCGTCAGCTTATAAAGTCTTTTCCAATTTTGTCACGAACCCCTAGATTCTTACCAGTGGCGGCGTATTGGGGCGTCCTGTCCTCGCCGGAATCTAGGTGCCGGCTAAACCTCCCCATACCCCGAAAATCATATCGCACCGGAGTTGTTCAATCATGACCAAGCCCGTAGTCCTCATCACCGGAGCCCTGACCGGCATCGGCCGTGCCACCGCTCTGGCCTTTGCCAAGAATGGTGCCCATCTCGTCGTCTCCGGCCGCCGGCAGGCCGAAGGCAAGGCCCTCGAAACCGAGCTTCAGCAACTCGGCGCCGAGGTCGCCTTCATCCAGGCCGACGTCCGCCACGACGATCAGGTTCGCGATCTGGTCGATCAGACCGTGGCCCGCTTCGGCCGTCTCGACGTGGCCGTCAACAACGCCGGCACGGAAGGGCAGCCGGGGCTGGTTGTCGACCAGACCGCCGAGAGCTACGCCGCCACCTTCGATACCAACGTGCTGGGCACGCTGCTGAGCCTCAAGCACGAACTGCGCGTGATGACGGCCCAGAAGAGCGGCAGCATCATCAATATCTCCTCGACCTACGGTCACGAAGGGGCGGCCTACGCCTCCATCTACGCCGGCAGCAAGCATGCAGTCGATGGCTTCACCAAGTCGGCCGCGCTGGAAGTCGCCACCACAGGTGTGCGCGTCAACGCTGTTGCCCCCGGCCCGGTCGACACCGGCATGCTCGACCGCTTCACCGGCACCCCCGAGAACAAGGCGGCGCTGACCGCTACCGTACCGCTGGGCCGCGTCGGCAAGCCGGGCGACATTGCCAACGCAGTGCTCTTCCTCGCGTCCGACGCCTCGTCCTTCGTGACCGGCCAGATCGTCACCGTCGATGGTGGCAAGACCGCGGGCTGATCGTCCCAGCGCCACTCTCCCGGGGCGCGTCATCGACACGCAGTGGGGTGAGGGCGCATCGCCTTGGGACAAGCCTGGCATCGCCCGCGGCCTCAGCCGCTGAACCTCACGCCTGTCGCTTTGGCGAGGCGCCTTAGCCCCGCATGCCTCGAAGGACATTCGACATGACCGCATACACACACCAGACGGCGCCGACGCAGTATGTCGAAGCCCAGGGCATTCGCTTTGCCTATCGCCGCTTTGGCAAGACCGGCGGCGTGCCGCTCGTCTTCAACATGCACTTCACCGGCACCATGGACCACTGGGACCCGGCGGTGACGGACGGGGTTGCGCAGCAGCGCGAAGTCATCCTGTTCAACAACGCAGGCATCTCCAGCAGTTCCGGCGAGGTACCGGCCTCGATCGAGAAGATGGCGGCTAACGCCGCGGCTTTTATCAAGGCGCTCGGTCTTTCCCAGGTCGATGTGCTCGGTTTTTCCCTGGGCGGCCTCGTTGCGCAGGAACTGGCGCTGGCCGAGCCCGCCCTCGTGCGACGCCTGATCCTGTTGGGCACCGGCCCGCGCAGCGGCGAAGGCATGGCTTCGCTGTCGCCCGAAGCGCAAGAGATTTTCGGCGCGACCTACGATGAGCCTGATCACTTGTGGCTCAGGGTCTTCTTCACGCCGTCCGAGGCCAGCCAGACGGCTGGACGCGCTTACCTCAAGCGCTTGCGCCAACGCATCGAGGGCCGCGATCCCGATGTTGGCGACCAGGTTGCCCCTGCGCAGCTCGAGGCGCTGACCAAGTGGGGCGCACCGCGCGAGAATCCCTTCGACTACCTGAAGGCGATCACGCAGCCAACGCTGGTCGTCAACGGCGACAGCGACGTGATCATCTACTCGGTGAACTCCTCGATCCTGCAGCAGCACATCCCGAACGCGCAACTGATCCTCTATCCGGACGCCAACCACGGCTCGCAGTATCAGTACCCCGAGCGGTTCGTAGACGACGTCTCCCTGTTCCTGTCTCAAGATGGCGGGCGCGCGCCCGACCAGGAGAAAGCAATGTCCACACATCCCGTAGTCCTCATCACAGGCGCACTGACCGGCATAGGCCGCGCTACCGCGCTGGCCTTCGCTCGTGAAGGCGCGCACGTCGTAGTTTCCGGACGGCGCGATGAAGAAGGCCAGAAACTCGCTGCCGAACTTCGAAAGCTCGGTGCCGAAGCGGAGTTTCTCAAGTCTGATGTGCGTCATGAAGACGAAGTCAGCAGCTTGGTCGATGGCACGGTCGCGCGCTTTGGTCGACTCGACGTGGCAGTCAACGCCGCCGGCACTGAAGGCCAGTCCGGACCAGTGACGGAACTGACGCCCGAGAACTATGCGGCCACTTTCGACACCAACGTGCTCGGCACATTGCTCAGCGTGAAGCACGAGATGCGCGTGATGCTCGCGCAAGGCAGCGGCAGCATCGTCAATATCTCATCGACGATGGGTGAGCGCGGCGCGGCGAACGCATCCCTCTACACCGCCAGCAAGCACGCGGTGGAAGGCCTGACCAAATCGGCCGCGCTCGAGGGCGCCGCATCCGGCGTGCGGGTCAACGCCATTGCCCCGGGCCCGGTTCAGACCGCCATGCTCGACCGGCTCACCGGCACGGCTGACAGGAAAGCCACCTTCCTCTCGAGTGTTCCCCTCAAGCGCGCGGGAGCCCCCGAAGAAATCGCCGATGCCATCGTGTTCATCGCGTCCGGCAAGGCGACCTTCATTACGGGCCAGATCATCCGAGTCAACGGCGGCAAGACCGCTTCGTGACGTTCGAGCGCCAGATGTCGAAGCATCCCGTGGAAGGTTCCCGGCCATTCGAGTTGGGGCCGCGGACCAGTTTCTGGGTGGCGGCGGGTGTGGTCGCACATACGCTATGGACCAGCGCTGCGCCC
Source organism: Cupriavidus sp. 8B (assembly GCF_054589115.1). NCBI lineage: Bacteria > Pseudomonadati > Pseudomonadota > Betaproteobacteria > Burkholderiales > Burkholderiaceae > Cupriavidus > Cupriavidus sp. 8B. Next base: position 68,495 of record NZ_BAAILO010000101.1, read on the forward strand.
GCCATGACCTATCGGCTGTATGCCGAGCAGTGGCACCTGACCCACACGGTGACGACCGGCATATTCGCCATCTATCCGGTCTTCGTCGTGACCGTCCTGATTGCATTCGGCGACCTCTCCGACCATCTTGGCCGTCGAGCGACGATGTTGCTGGGGCTGGGCGCGTCGTTGCTCGGTGTGCTGCTGCTCGCCATTGCACCGAGCGTGTCGTGGCTGTTCGCCGGCCGCGCCCTGATGGGCATCGGCGTTGGCCTCAGCGCCGGCGCCTCGACGGCCGCGATGGTGGAGTTCGGCTCGCAGGGGCAGGGTAAGCGCGCCGCATCCGTTATGGCGACTGCACAAGCCTTCGGTTTCGCGGCGGCGCTGCTCGTAGGCGGTGCGCTGACGCAATACGCGCCATGGCCGCTGCATCTCAGCTTCTGGGTGCTGTTTGTCCTCATTGCGCTGCTATTCGCCGCGGCCTGGCTCTTGCCTCGTCACGCGGGTGTGCCAGCGGCTGGCAAGTGGCGCCCCAAGGCGCCGTCCATCCCCTGCGCCTTGCGGCCCGCGTTCGCAGTCGCAGCGCTCGCGGTAACTACCGCGTATACGCATGGCGTACTGATCCTGTCGCTCGGCGCCCAGGTAGCCCGCGACCTGGTGGGTTCCCCCAATGCCCTGGTCAACGGTGCCGCGCTGGCATTGTTCGCCGTCACGTCTGGTGTGTTCGGGATCGTCGCGCGTAGGCTACGCCCTGGCATTTCCATGACCTTGGGCGCCATCGCGTCGGCGGCCGGCATGGCATTGCTCGCCCTGTCCACAGCTTGGCACGGACTGTGGATATTCCTGGCGGCCACGACGATGACGGGCATCGGCTATGCCCTGCTTTTTCTGGGTGGTCTCACCTTGATCAATGGCTTGACACATGCGCAGCACCGCGGCGGAGTGCTCTCGACCCTCTACCTGTTCGCCTATCTCTCGCTCGGCGTCGTCGCCCTTGGCCTTGGTGTCGTGGCGACGCACGAGGGACTGGGCCTGGCGGTCGATCTTGGCGCCGGCGTGATCGCCTTGCTCAGTCTCGCAACGATCGCGCTGCTCATGATGCAACGAAAGGCGGGCGTTCTGGGCGAGCCTGCATCCCACTGAACCTGCAATCCCGACGCTCAACGAAAGCGCAGGTCCCGACCTTCGCTCCGCGAGCATCTCGATTTTCAACAAAGGAAATTAACCATGACCTCCGACCCGATCAGGCTCCACCACTCAGCTTCCTCACCCAACTCGCGGCGCGTGCGCATCTTCCTCGCCGAGAAGGGGTTGTCAATACCACTCGTTCCCGTCGATCTAAGCAAGGGCGAGCAGCATTCCGAGCCATATCGGGCGATCAACCCTCGCCGGGTCGTGCCCACGTTGGTGCTGGAGGACGGCACGGCTATCGGCGAAGTGCCGGCGATCTGCAGGTACATCGAAGAAATCCACCCGGAGACACCCCTGCTCGGTGACACGGCAAAGGAAAAGGCGCTGGTGGCGATGTGGGAGCGGCGCGCCGAACTGGAAGGCTTCGCCGCGGTCATGGAGGCCATCCGCAATGCCGCGCCAGGTCTCAAAGGCCGCGCGATCGCTGGCCCCCACGACTACGAGCAGATTCCTGAGCTGGCGGAGCGCAGCAAGCTGCGGGTGGAGAATTTCTTCGCCGATCTCGATGCCCGCCTGGAACAAGTCCCATTCGTGGCCGGTGATCGCTTCTCCGCTGCCGACATCACTGCGATGGTGGCCGTGGATTTCGCCGCCAAGGCGATCGACTTCGTCATCCCGGAGGAGCACGCTTCACTGCGGCGCTGGTACGACGTGGTATCGAAGCGCCCCAGCGCGTCAGCATAGATCACGACAAGGCCCCTTTGTCGCAAAAGCCTGGCCCAGCCAGCATCCCCCTCCGCAACCTCATTTTGGTCTGGGAAGCGGGGCTTTCCGGAGCCGGGGAAGAGGGGAAAGAGGAGGGGAGCGGGGCCGGTATCCCGACGCGTCAATCCAAAGGAGAGTGTTCATGTCAAGCAACGCCACCGCTGCAACCCGGTCCGTCAAGGTTCCGGATGCCGATCATCCGATCGCCATCGAGCCCAACCCGTCTCGCGTGGTGGTCACGCTAGCCGGCCACGTCATCGCTGATACACGCGACGCGTTGACGCTTCGCGAGGCCCGCTACCCAGCCGTCCTGTATATCCCGAGGAAGGATGTGGACATGACGCTGCTCAAACGGTCCGACCACACCACCTATTGTCCCTACAAGGGCGACTGCGCGTACTTCTCGATTCCGTCCGGCGGCGAGCGCTCCGTCAATGCGGTCTGGACTTACGAAGACCCATACGCGGCTGTCGCGCCGATCAAGGATCACCTCGCTTTCTACACTGACCGGATCGATGCAATCGAGGAACGCGCGAACGGCGAGGCGCAATTCTGACCGCAGATTCCCCTGCATGGCAGCGCAGGGGGGCAATGACGGAAAAAGCCGCGTCGTAACGCTCGATTGGCAGATTCCAGGCCTGTCAGCCGTCAGGGGAGATATCCGATGCTCTACGAAATCCGAACTTACACCTTCAAGCCGCTACGCGGCGCCGATTGGCTCGCTTTGTACAAGAGCGAGGGGCTGGCGCTTCAGCTGGAATTCCTCGGCGACCTGATTGGCTTCTTCACGACTGAAATCGACGATATCAGCCAGATCGCTCATATCTGGGCCTACAAAGGCCTTGACGATCGGCTTGAGCGTCGGGACAGGATGGCTGCCGACAGCCGCTGGCAGGAATTCGGTCGCAAGGTGAAGGCGCTGGACATCCTGGTGAGCATGGAGTCGCGGATCATGCGCCCGACGGACTTCTCACCACTGAAGTAGGCGCAAGCACGAGGCAGCCGCAGTGCCATACCGCCCGCCTGAAAGCACGAGCACCGCGAAGCGGGCGACCAACAGTTCGCATCACCCCCATCGAGGAAAACCTTGCTCTGGTTGGGACTTTTCAAATGCACCGGCGTGGGACCCAGGCCCATGCCATCAACGGCGATGGTGAATACGATGTCCACCCCCCTTTTCGATGATCTTCCTGCGCCGCTCACGAGCGTGCAAACGCGGCCTCTGTTCGTCATGCGCCTGGACGTCAAGCCGATCGTCATCGTCGGCGACACGCCGGGCCCGTTTCGACGCGTCGGCATCGTGTCGTCGGGAACGTTCGCCGGCGAGCGAGTGTCGGGCCAGGTGCTGGACGGCGGGAGCGACTGGCAAACCGTGCGCAGCGACGGGAGCACCATGCTCGACGTGCGCCTGATCCTCCAGACCGACGACGGCACCAACGTCACTATGTCTTACCGCGGCATCCGCCACGGCGCCACTGAGGTCATACGGCGACTGGAGAAAGGCGAAGAAGTCGACCCGGCAAGCTACTACTTCCGGATCAACCCGATGTTCGAAGCGCCGGCCGGGAAGTATGCGTGGTTGAACCAGGTCATCGCGGTCGGTGTGGGCCATCGGTTCGTGTACGGACCCGTCTACAGCGTGTTTGAAATCCTATGAGCAATGGACGGGCGCTGCCCCGGTCCCACAGGGGAAGCAGAAGATGACAGCGAAGAACACGCCCCCCGCCACAGCCCCCTCGTATACGCTAAGGGACATCCGGACGTTCGTCGGCTACGACGGCTACGGCCTCGAAGCCGACGTCTACCTCGCCAAGCGGAAGGTGGCCTCGATCTACGACGCCGCCGACGGCAGCCCGCTCCGGATTGAATACGCCGGGGGGAAGCAGAAGACGGCCCTCCACAAGTTCGCCGCGCGCTGGTACACGGAGTCGGGCGTGGAAGCCGACCACGAGGCCATCCGCGCAGAGGTGCTGGCGAAGCACGGCAAGGTCACCAACTGCCGCCCGGACGCGCAAGGGAAGCTCGAGTCGTGGGTCAACGCCGAGATCGACCGCATTCCACCGCGCCTCTGGAACCCCAGCCGCTCAGCCCGATGTCAACCGGGAAAACCCGCGAGCGACGGAGTCTGTTAGCGCAAATGCGGCGCACCAGGCGCGGCATCTACCAACTTCCTTGGGTGGCCGCAGTCGGCGGGCAACAAGGCTCTATCACTCCGGGTGGGACGTCAAACGGTCATCCGCTCATGGAAGATCTCACTCAAGTCAAGAATGACTGGTAAGGCGCCGCGCCTAATGGGGGACGGTATGTACGCAGCCGGATTGCCTGCGCGTGGCCCCCACCTCTACGTCCCGAATTCCTATCGCCTGTTCGACATTGATTTGCATACTTTGCAGTCCTATGCGACGACCCAGTCGAGGCCAGCAATCGGCCCACCGGCTTGCTGCATGCGACCGCCTGCAACCAGACCGCCAAGATCCACTGCCGCGTAGCCAAACTCCTTGACGAGACCGATCACCACTGCCTTTGCGTCCTTGTCGTCACCGGAGACGAAGATGACGCGCTTTCCGTCATGAAACTTCGGGCCCTTGTCGTAGTGCTCCATGCGGATAGCATTGAACGCCTTGACGACGCGAGCCCCTGGCGCGTGTGCCGCGACGATCTCGCTGGCGCCCGTGCCCCCCAAGTCCGCCAGAACGAGCTCAGGCTCGAGTTGCGCAAAAGGGTTGGTGGTATCCACCAAAATGCGACCTGCCCAATCAGGCAGCCCATCCAGGGCCGACGGGACTTGAAGCCATGGAACGGCGAGCATGACCAGCTCGAGCCGGGCCACCTCCTGGACCGTATCTGCCGACGCGTTCGGACCGAGTCCGGCCACGATATCGCCCAAAGCCTGCGGCCCACGACGAGCGCTCAAGACAACCTCATGTCCTGCTTGAATGGCACTCCTGGCGATGGACTGCGCTACAGCACCGGCTCCAATAAAACCAATCTTCATTTCGACACCTCAGTGGCAACGTAAGTCAACGAAGCCATGCTCGTCCAGAAGCACGGCACTTGGGAGAACAGCCAGGTCAATTCGATGAGCGCAAGTCGAGCAGCACCTTGCCACCCTTGATTGCATGAGCGACGGCCTTTTGGTAGTCCGCAAGCGGATAGACGGCAGCCACAGGCAGGTCAAGCTCGCCGCGATCCATCAATTCGGCGGACTCCTTGATTGCGTCCATGATGTACGGCAGGTATTCGGGAAGGTCGATGTATATGCCACGCACGACGATGCCGCGCAGATGCAGGTCCACGACCTTGAGCGGCGTGACCAGCTCGCCGCTTGTGAACGCATAGCTCACCAGCGTACCGTTTTGCGACAGCACGTCGATCAGGCGCACTGCAGCCGAACCGCTCAGGCCGTCGATGGCCAGACGGACGTTGCCCGGGCCAACCGCGGCCTTGGCTTTGTCGATGGCGCCCGGCTCATCGACGAGAACGACGTCCCCACCCGCCTCTTCCAGTTCCTTGACCAGTTCCGGACGACGTACGAAGTTGATGGTCCGCAGGCCACGCTTCTTCGCCAACGCGATCACCGTGCGGCCGATGCCGGAGTTGGCCGCGTTTTGCACGATCCAGTCGCCTTCCTTGAGGTCAACGAAGCGCCCGAGCAGCAGTACGGCCGTGGGAGGATTGATGCGCAGCATGGCCAGTTGACGTGGATCGACGTTGGCAGGCAACGCGATCAACCCCTTGGCCGGGATCACCAGGCGCTCGCGCCAAGTCAACGCATAAAGCGGGGGCAACACGCGGTCGCCGACCTTCACGTTGTAGACATTCGAGCCTGCCTGCAGAACTCGCCCGACGCCTTCGTTGCCCACGATCGAGGGCAGTGGAGTCGAGTAGGCGAAGCGATTGGTGATGACGGCCAGGTCATTGCCGTTGATGGGGGCATACTCCATCGCGATCAGGACTTCATCCGGGCCGGGGTTGGCCGGCTCCGGAAGGTCAACGAGTTTCAGCGTCTCGACGGGGTCGCCGAAAGCGGTGTTCTGGATAGCACGCATGGCTTACGTCCTTTCATAAGATGCTTAGCCGGAAAGCCGAGAGGCAATACTTCGGCACTCGGGGCTCATTTCGAAATCGTGCAAAAACCGGGGTGAACGCTACCAAGCCGCCCCTCACGACAAGGAGCGCCTCACATTGCGCAGGACGCGTTGCGCTAGAACGCGAGCAGCACCATGCCGTTCCTTCCCCTGCGGTACGCATGTTCGAGCGCTCCCAGGTAGTCGCTCGCCTGATATCGTTCCGCTACGGGAAAAAGGCTCGGGAAGTTGCGGGCGAGCTCGAGCGCCTTGGCCACGTCTGCATCGTGCACCGCCGCAGGTTCGAATTGCCAACTGAACAACGACACACCCTTGATGGTCAGCGCGCGAGGGGCGATGGAACGAATGTCCGTCGTAGCGCCGCCCAGGGAGCCGTAGCTAACGATCGTTCCACCGCGAGCGAGGAAGCTCGCTACGTCGGGCAATAGCGCGCCGCCGACGCCATCGAACGCCACATAGACGGGCTTGTTCGCAAGCGCATCGCGAAGCTCGTCCTTCCAGCCCTGGTTCTCCGTGACAATGACAGAAAGGTTGGGGCGAGCAGCTTTAAGCGCTTGCGCGCTCGCCGCGGAGCCGACGAGCAGGATCGGATTGACGCCCACTTCGACGAGCAGATGAGTGAGCAGCCTTCCGACGGCGGAATTGGCAGCGGTCTGAATAACCGTGACATCTTCGCGCTTGTCTTCAGGCAACGCGTTGTGGCCAGCCCGCATCGCAAGGCGTGCAGTCAACGTGTTGACCAACATCTGCGCTGCGACCTCATCGCTCACTTCATCTGGCACGGGTATCAGCGACTGGACAGGCGCGGCGATCCTGGAACTCCAGGTGCCATTGGCGGGAAAGAAGGCCACACGTGTGCCGACCTGAATCCGGTGTGAAGGGTCGATGTCAGCGGCCAGTGCTTCCACCACCCCTACACCTTCGACGCCGGGCACTCGACCTCCCCTCGGCATGAGCGGAGCCGCCCCGAAAGCGGGGGAAGCGGAGACGCCCAGCAAGTCGCCCGGATGAACCGGTGCGGCGGATACACGCACAAGCGCCGCTCCGCTCACAAGAGAAGGGGCATCGGAAAATGCTTCCAGCGTGAGCACCTCGGCGGGCTCGCCATGGTTGGTGTGAACAATTCGCTGCATTATGGACTCCTTTCCGCAGGGATTTGTTTATTGGAGCGATCGCTCCGTTATGGCAGAATAGGGTCATCTCTACAGCATGTCAATTATTTTTGGAGCTATGACTACAAAAAAAGATACGCAACCCCGGCGCGGCCGCGGCAGGCCCTCGACCTTTGATCGTACGGAAGCGCTGAACCGAGCCATGAAGCTCTTCTGGGAGCAGGGATACGAAGGAACCACCTTCGACCAGTTGATCCAGGCCATGGGGATCAGCCCCTCGAGCTTCTATAACTCGTTCGGCAGCAAGGAGCAGCTCTACAAGGAAGCGACTGACGCATACCTGAGCATGTCCGAAGTCTGGTTCGCTGGCAGGCTGTTCGGCACGGCCGACACGCGAGAAGCATTCACGAAGCTTCTCGATGCTACCGTCGTGGAATTCACTCGAAACAGCCACCCATCGGGCTGCATGATCTCTCTGGCCGGCACTCACCTGCCCCCCGAACTCGCTTCTATTCGTGAGACGATGGCCGGGCACCGCGCAAATGCTGAAGAGATGATGGCGCAGCGGTTGCGCAAGGGGGTCGAAGACGGCGACTTAGCGCCTGACACCGACGTGCCCGCAATTGCTGCCTTCTACAGCGCCGTGACCCGCGGAATGGCCGTCCAGGCACGAGACGGAGGCGGCCCGCAAAAGCTGAAGGCGATCGCAGACGTCGCCATGCAAGCATGGCCTGCGCAAAGCGGTCGGGTAAGATCTGCAAGGCCCCGGGGGACTCGCGTTGTCTGACCGGCCGTGCTGCACGGAGTGGTCCAGTACCGGCGCCCTCCGGCTTTCCGTGTAGTAGATACGCCGCCTTTGTTTCATCTCACCCCTCACTGCTCGCGCAGCCTTTAGAAGTGTGTTGCATCGACCGGTTGAATCCACAACCCGCTGCCGCCGCTCGACCCGGGGCGGCGCAAGCGGCAGCTTCCAAAGGCAAAGCAACTCAGGTGGCTCTTGTTATCGAAGCCGGCAAAGCGTGCGAGACCATCGCACGGTTATGTGGGATTGGAATCGAGGAAGACATAGAGCGCTGCGATCTTCTCATCACGAACGATGATCACATCCCAGCCCGTATAGTCGGGGGCTTCGCCGCGCGGGCCAGAACCCCAAGCCAGAAGACCGGCGTTGTGGAGAGTCTTAGGCTTACCGTGCGGTGTGTAAGCGAAGTGCGGGTGCGTCGCGCGAAGATCCCCTGCGAATTTGTCGAGAGCGTCGTGCCCAACGAATGCACCCGGAGGCACGTAGAGCACGCAGTCCTTGGTATAGAGCTCCTCGATTGCCGCGCGACGACGCGTTGCGTCGCCTTCACCGAAGACCTCCTGGAGGTTGCGATAAAGCAGTTCTTGGGTACGGTCATTCATAACACACTCCTTAATCAATGACTGCGGACCTTTGCGGTCGCATTGTGTGGAAATCTCTTGCATGTCCATTTCCTGTAGCAGCTGCTTCAGGAAGAGGCGGGATGTGGTGGCGCGCTACTGAGCGAGGGCCAAGGTCTTTGTGACGGCGGTGACGACTGCGGGTCGTGCCGAGATCTCGCCATACCAACGAGTAACAAACGGAAACTTGTCAAGGGACGCATCGATTGCCTGATGGCGCCAGACCCACCCGAAATGAGCAATGTCCGCGATGCTGTATGCGTCACCAGCAACGTACGGGTGATGTTCGAGGCCGGAATTGAGCAGGCCTAGCACCCGGTCGACCTCCGCTAGAGCGCGTGCTTGGGCATCAGGTTGTGGTGACCGTTGCATGGCGACCAAAAATGCCTGAAGGAATGCAGGACTCAGGCCGGACGCGTGGAAGAAAAGTTGTTCGAAGACCTTGTCGCGGCGGGCACCCTCCTTCGGAAGAAGTTGCCCGGTCTTCTCAGCAAGGTAGACCAGGATTGCGGCGGATTCGCGAAGTATCACATCGCCCTCTCCAGGCTTGGAGGAACGATCGATAAGAACCGGGACTTTCGCGTTGGGATTCATCGCCATGAATGCATCGGCCTTCTGTTCACCCTGACGCAAATTGACCGGGACGAGCCGATAATCGAGCCGCATTTCTTCTAGCGCGATAGGGACTTTGACGCTGTTGGGCGTGGCGAATGCGAGAACTTCAAGCATGACAATCTCCTACTTCCTACTATTAGTCTCGGCTGGAGGGACCTGCGCCGCTCCAGCCGATGTGTCAGGACCGGCGGCCATCGAGGCTTGCACGACCACCGCCGAAAGCGATCACGTGCAGCAGACCGCCAGCCATCGGATGTCCTTTGTGTTTGATCGTCTATGGCGACGTTCGCGGTGTGTCGAATTGGGTGGCCGGTTTGAACGCACCCGGCCACGCAACAGGTTCTCGTCAGATCTGAGCCTGTCCGCCGTCGACGAAGAGTTCGGTGCCGGCGATGAAGCTCGCGTCGGAGGACGCGAGGAAGACGGCGGCGCCAGCAACCTCCTCGGGGTCTCCTACACGCCCGAGCGGGATGGTGGAGGCCATGTAGTCGAGCAGGCCCTGTTGTTGCGCGGCATCGGGGCCAGCAAGGTCGACGAGGCCAGGCGTCTTGATCGGGCCCGGGCTGATGACATTGACGCGGATGCCGCGAGACTTGAGATCCAGCGTCCAGCTTCGTGCAAAGTTGCGCACTGCGGCCTTCGAGGCGCTGTAAACGCTGAACGCGGGTGTGCCTTTAATGCTGACGTTGGAGGCGGTCAGGATCACTGAGGCACCGTCGACCAGCAGCGCGATCTTGGCGCCCACCAGTGTCTTACCTACACCAACAGGAGTAAGCGCGACGTCTGGCGCTTTACCCATGAAAGTGGCGAGGAATGCACCGTCACACCGACCGGAGCGTTGCGAGGAACGAGCGTGGAGGCATTACTGCCCACGGTCCTCGCTGGACTTGCCATCACCGAGCTTCCTGAGTTTGTCGCGACGCAGTATTTCCGGGACAAGCAGCTCGAGCCCGTTCTGACCGATTGGCGCTTGCCTGAAGGTGGTTTGTATTTCGTCACACCCACTGCCCGCGCACGGCCCGCGAAGGTTAGTGCGTTGGCCGATTTCTTCATCTCCAAACTCACTGCGGCGGAGTGGAGCGCAGAGACGCTTTTGGATTGGAAATCATCTGGCCACCGCAGAGGGTGGCCGTGAGGACGGGTTCTCCGCGATGTCCAGCGTGAAGGTCTGGTACCACGCGTTGCTGGCGCGAATAGCATCGTCACTCTTGTACGCACGTTCATACACCGCGTGGTTCGCGCCCTCAGACGCGATACCCGTAGAGTGTGCCGCCGGCTTCGCGCGCGTTGTCCAGCGGGTCGCCCGCAAGTTCGCTGCAGGCGTTGCCTTTCGGCTGAACTGCGCCGACAGGCGGTGCGCCCGGGTGGTCATTGACCGTGGCCAAGGCAAGGTTGGCGGCAGCGGAGAAAGCGGCGGCTGCAATCGCCCGAATAAGCATGCGTGTGCGGATCATCTGAAATCCCTTAGTTGAGTAGGAAACATGCAAAACGCAAGTTTCATGAGCAGTTGGCCAGCGGCTGCACGAATACTTGCAAGCGCTGGTCGACGTCCTCGGGCATGCGCGGCCAGTTGAGCGGGCTGGCCAATGCCCTGGTATCTAACGGTCCCAGCGGGTCCGCAGAAATCCAAGCAGGCTGATGGTCGCTGCCACGGCAATGCTGACGGCCACCAGTACGAAAGCGGTATGCAGGCTCGCGTAGCCTTGCAGGACCAGCACCGTGGCAGCCAGCGCAAATACGAAGCGCACCACGCTTGCGATCATCGGCCAAAGGATGCGTTGTGCCCCCTGACCTGCAAAGTAGAGCTCGAAGATCACGCCGATCACCGCGTAGAAAGGCGCTACCACATGCAGGTATCCTGCGCCGACCGCCATAACGCTCCTGTCGCTGGTAAACAGGCCTAGCCACAGTTGCGGGAAGAGCGAGACAACGAGCCCGACTACGCCAACCACGCCGGCAACGAACAGTACGTTCACCATCGCCACGCGCCGGGCACGCGCCACGTTGCCCGCGCCCAGGTTCGTGCCCACCAGCGTGATGGCCGCGGTTCCGAATCCGAACATCACCGGCACCAGCAGCATGTCGAGGCGGGAGGCAATGCCGTAGCCGGCGATGGCGGCGACGCTCACGGCGCCGGCCGCAGCGGTCAGCGCGGTGACTGACATGGCCGACATGACGGCGTTGATGGCCGACAGCAAACCGACGCCGAGGATCGCGCTGAAATGCTTACGTTGTAGCGGATAGCGGCGCAGGCGCAGCGTCGACGAGGGCGAACGCATGTAGCTGACCACCACGCTCAGCGCGGCGATATTGCACAGCACTTGGGCGACGCCGGCGCCCGCCACCCCCATGCGCGGCGCGTTCAGCCAGCCGTTAATCAGCACCGGTGACAGTATCAGGCCGGCGACCGCACCGCCCAGGATGATCACCGCTGGCACCTTCACGTTGCCGGCTCCGCGCAGCGCCGCCTGCAGGAGCAACAGTATCCAGAACGGGATCGCACCTCCGAACAGGAGGTTAGAGTAGAGCACCGCCTGGTCCAGCGATGCCCCGCTGCCGCCAAGGCTGCGGTACAGAGCCGGGCCGGCCAGCACCACGACCAAGGAGAACAGTCCGCCTGCTATGGCGGCGATGACCACCGCATGCCAAGCCAGGCTTTCCGCCTCGTCCTGGCGGCGGGCGCCGGTGGCGCGGGCGATGGCCGAGGACACGCCGCCGCCGATGCCGGCACTGGCTACCGTGGTCATCAGTACCGCGACGGGAACCACGAGCGATGCTGCGGCGATCGCCTCCAGGCCCAGTGAGCTGACAAAATAGGTCTCGGCGACACTGAGTAAGGTCGTCATGAACAGTACGACGACTGTCGGCAAGGCAAGGCGGATCAATGCTGACAACAACGGACCGTGGAGCAGTTTGTTGGCCGGAAGGTTGTCAGGAGGCGGAGAAATCTTCTCGGCCTGACTAGCAAGAGTAGCGGACATGAGTTTTGGTATGCCAAGAAGAAGAGACCGCCCGACAATGGCCGGGCGATGACAGTGCCATATGCAAGCGCTGATGCGCGCCTACGCGCGGATGATCGGCAGGACCGGGATCACTTCCGTGTATCCGGCCGATGAGCTGGGGCTGCGTTCGGCCCAGTTCAAAGCCTCTTCCAGCGTCTCGACATTGATCACCACAAAGCCGCCAAACAGTGCGTGCCCTTCCGGGGATGGGCCATCCTGGACTTGGCGCTGGCCGTCCCGCACCCGCACGGTGCTGGCGTTGCGCGGATCGAGTTGCGTGCCGGCGCGCATGACGCCGGCGGCCGCCATGGCGCCCATATACTGTTTCCACGCGAGCGAGACTTGCTGCCCTTTGAGCGGATCGGCGTGGATTTCATCGACGTTCGGTGCCTGTTGAAAAGCGAGAAAGAATTCCATCATTGCTTCCTTTTAAAAGGGAGGATCAGGCAGGCGTGAACGCGGCCGCGTGGCGGCGAGCGAATTCGGCGGCGGAAATCGGGGCACGGCCGACTAACTGCTCGAAGGTGTCGCTCATGCGGTCGTAGCGGTTGTCGCGATGTAGCTGGGCCATGACGACCAAGTGTGCGATCAGATGCGCCGGCTGTTGGAACTCCTGGAGCTTGGCCTCCCAGATCTGCGGTGGGACGTTGACGTATTGGATGGTGCGGCCCAGAGCGTCGCTGAACTCCTGTGCGATCTCGGCCATCGTCAGCGACTGCGGGCCGGTCAATTCGTAGATCTTGCCGACATGCGGCGCTGGGTTGGCCAGCACAGCAGCGGCGGCAGCCCCCACGTCGGAGGCGGCGATCGGCGAGGTCTTGCCGTCGGCGAACGGCAGGCGGATCGCATTGTCGTCGCGGATGCCCCTGGCCGCCGGCAGGAACAAGCCTTCGAAGAATGCGGTTGGACGCAGGTAGACCACCGGCAGGCCGGACCAGCGCAGCATCTGCTCTGCGAGCCAGTGCTGCTGCTGCTGCGGGCTGCCGGTGGTCTCTGTCTCGCTCATCTGCGACAGCGTCATCTGCGACAGATTGACGAAGGCCTTCACACCCAGGCTTTTGGCTGTGACCGCGACGGTGGCGGCCGCTTCCAGGTATGTGGGCGTAACCGACATCGTGAAATACACCACGGAGCAGCCTCGCATGGCCGCGTGCACGGTAACGATGTCGAGCATGTCGGCGACCACGACTTCGGCGCCCAGGTCACGCAGCATGTCGGCACGCGCGTCCAGCTTGCGCACCATGGCGCGTACGCGATGGCCTTGCTCCAGCAGGATGGCGATAGCCGCGCGCGCGGTCGAGCCGACGCTGCCGGCGGCGCCGGTGACGAGGATGGTTTCTTGGGACATGATTCTCTTCCTTGTATCAATGATCAAAATGAAGCCGGTGTAGCTGATGTTGTCGGCACCCGCCGGCGCCGCCTCGACCAGGCAACCTTGGCGCTCAGAGGCGGCGACACGGCGGACTGGCCGCACCCGGTCGACGCTGCGACGCCTGGCGCAGTCGCTGCCCGGGGAATAGGGTAAAATTCAGTATGTGGAAAAATACATAGTGCCACGCCTTTTTGACTATGTCAAAAAAAACATAGTCATTCCGCGTGCGCGCTGATGCACAATCAAGGAGCAATGCGAGTGAGTGATCTGAAGGAAGCCAAGGCAAGCAAGGAAAAGCCGCTGAAGCATGTTCTTCTTGCCGGGATACATAGCCAGCCGCGTTCCGGCTATGAACTGACCAAATGGCTGCAGATGGCGGGCCAGCATTGCTGGTCGGTTGAGCACAGCTCGGTGTACCCGGCCTTGCGAGAACTGGAGACGGATGGACTCATCAAATCGGAGCGCTTGCCGGGAACGCGCGGGCCGGAACGCTCGATCTACAGCATGACCGTTGCCGGACGCGAGAAGCTGACGGCTTGGGTGGCGAAGGGCTCACCGCGCCCGGCCATCAAGGACGAACAGATACTGCGGGTGTTGTGCTTCGATTTGCTGCCGCGCGAGATGGCGTTGCAGCAGATCCGCGAGGTGCGTGCGGACCACCAGGCCCAGCTTGAGTTCTTTCTCGCAAGGCAGGCCGTGCTGACCGAGCAGCAGCTTGGACCGCTGTTGGTGACACGCCGCGGCGTGCTGGCGGAACAGGCCTATATCGCGTGGTGTGACGAGGTGGCGGAAATGATTGCTCGCAGGCTGGCCTGATGCCCGGCCGAATTCAGGCCGGGCGAACGGCTTTGTGTGCATATACATAGAGATGCCTTTTTTGAAGAATCACAACGATGGGAATATGAGTGATTTCCAAACTTCACGTGTGAATCTCGGCCGCCTCCCGAGCAAGCTTTGCTCGAGTCAGGCAGCGGCGGTGTAACTGGGAATACGCAATCGCCCAAAGGACACGCGATGCGCTGTGGAATACCCGGGAGATCGACGCATACTGCATCGGTTGCCCGTTCGCCGAGGGCTGCTACGACTTCGTCCCAGGCGATCGCTGCGTCCAGAAACCCGTGAATGAAAACAAGAGTCGGTTGGAGCCCTTGGGCACCGGCAGGCGCAACAATGATTTGCTTATCCGAATTCATTGCAATTCCCTATTCGTTAGTTCACGAGCTTCTGCGCGAGATCAGGCAGCTGATTGCAGTGAGGGGTAGTCCCTGTAGCCGGTTTCGCCATCACCGTAGTAGGTCGCGGGATCAGGCGTGTTCAGCGGCGCGCCCAGTTCAAAACGGCGCGGTAGGTCGGGGTTCGCGATGAATAGCTGGCCCCAGGCGACGGCATCGGCCTCACCCGCGTCGAGTACCTGTTGTGCGGTCTCCTTCGTGAATTTCTCGTTTGCGATGAGCGGCCCGCCGAATGCTGCCTTCAGTTGTGGGCCGAGACGGCTCCCACTGAGCGGTTCACGCGCAACAATGAACGCGATCTTGCGCTTGCCGAGTTCGCGCGCGACATAGCCGAAGGTTGCGGCGGGATCGGATTCGCCCATCGAGTGCACTTCGCCATGTGGCGAGAGGTGCGTGCCGACACGGTTTGCTCCCCATACGGAGATGCACGCGTCAGTGACTTCAAGAAGCAGGCGTGCCCGGTTTTCAATTGATCCGCCGTAGGCGTCGGTACGGTGATTCGTGCCGTCCCGCAGGAACTGGTCGAGCAGGTAGCCGTTTGCGCCGTGAAGCTCGACGCCGTCGAAGCCGGCGGCCTTCGCGTTTTCAGCGCCCTTGCGATAGGCCTCGACGAGGCCGGCAATTTCCGACAAATCGAGAGCGCGCGGCGTAACGTACGGCCGCTTTGGACGCACGAGGCTCACGTGACCAAGCGCTGCGACCGCGCTCGGCGCGACCGGCAATTCGCCGTTCAGAAACACTGGGTCGGAAATACGGCCAACGTGCCAGAGTTGCATGAAAATCCTGCCGCCTGCTGCATGAACGGCTTCGCTGACGAGCTTCCATCCTTCGACCTGTTCCTCTGACCAGATGCCCGGTGTCGCTGCATAGCCAACACCTTGAGGCGTCACTGACGTGGCCTCGCTGATGATCATGCCGGCCGAAGCACGTTCCGCGTAGTACTTTGCCATCAGCGTATTGGGTACACGAATGTCACCGGCACGCTGACGGGTCAGCGGCGCCATGAGAATGCGATTTGGCAACGTGAGGTCGCCAATCTGGATGGGGTCAAAAAGTGTAGGCATACAAGTTCTCCGTTCCTGACGGGCATAGGCCCGAATCTGAGTCGTACTTTCGATTGCTGAATGGATCACCATGTCGGCGCGGCGTCTGCAATTTGCGCGATTCCACGGCCGAACGAAAAGCTCTCATTTGGTACAGGGGCGAGTGCGTCGAATACGTCGTCGGGGGAAATGCCCCCATCGCTTTCGAGCAAGCGCGGAATACGCACAATTTCATGCGCGGTAGCGGCAGCTGCCTGCCGGAGAACGACGTCTTTGACCTCTTGCCTGTCTTTGTCGGTGAAACGATGCGTCGCTGCGGCGTGCGCAGTCGCATTGGCGGTCGCAAGGGTTACAACTGCGATGAATGAAGCGAGTGTTTTCTGTATGCACATGTGCATCTCCCATTCACTCGGCCGGAACCGGAACAACCGCCGAGATCTTCCAGCCGGATGGCGTCCTAATCACAAACTCGTTGATCAGAAACGTCGCCGTCTTGGCGGGTTGGCCGGCTGCTCCGAGTGTGATGCGAGTAGGTGCATAGATCTGCACCGTGTCGCCGTTCAAGGGGATGATGCTTATGGCGCTCTGGTCCGGTTCAAACCGCCACGTGCCCGTGAAGGTCTTGCGGAAGTGCTCCATGACGGCATCCCTGCCCCAGAAGCGATATGCGCGAGCCACGAACGATACTGGGTCCGGTTGACCTGGAACAGCGTGCGCCAGCATGCCGTCCAGGGCGTCGATGTCATGGGCCGTTTCGGCGTCGGCCTGACGCAGGAACAAGTCATGAATCTCCTGCGTATCGGTTGCGGTAACTTCGGCAGCGTGCGCGGAAGTCACGGCAGTCAGTAACGAAAAGGAAAATGCAGAAAGGAGGTTGTGACGCACGAACGAAGTTCGATTACGCATGATAGATAGTCTCATATGCCCGTATACGCGATTTTTTTGCGGCGAGAGAACGGGATACTCTAGCCGCATGTCGCTGGGACGTCAGTGGCAGATGTGGCGCCCTTGACCTCAGGAAGTCTCTTGATCGATGGTCAACTCCAGTTGCGCGATCCGAGCCATCAATCGCCGCATCGCCAACGCGTCCTCCTTACCAAACTCCTTTTCAAAGCGTGTTTGCGCCTTCATCCATGATGGCTTGCTTTGCGCCTCTGTTTTGGCGCCTAGGGTAGACAACGCTACTTCACGCTCCCGGCGGTCTTCGCGCCCAACTTGTATCGTGATCAGTCCGTCGCGCTCGAGCGGGCGAAGGTTGTGTCCCATCGTTGCCCGATCCATTGACAACAGGTCGGCAAGCGCGGCCATTGTCGTGGGCCCGCGGGCGGCAAGGAGGCTCAAGATCGTGTATTGCGTGGTCCGCAAACCGGTTTCCGCCATGCAGGCATCATAAAAGCGAGTCAGGCGCCGCGCGGCTTTGCGCAGAGCAGTGTTGTTACATACACCAGGATTGGTTGCGAACCGAGACGCAGTCATGTTGGATCGAATGTTGGATAAGGCATTGGAAGCAACATTATGGGCATATGAGACTATGGTCAACTGATTTCAATGTGGCGAAGGGCTGATGAAGCATGGCCGGGCCCAGTGCCCGAATATGGCGCTGCCTCGACCCTGTCGGACAGAGCGCACAGGCGGCAGCTCTACTTCTGGAAAATGGCGACGTTTTCTGCAAGCCAGCGGGTCAAAGGCAAAGGAGCTTCTCCCGTCACCTCCTGGACAGTCGTGGTCGTTTCGCCCAGTGCTGAGTCGCGGAACACCTGGTCGAGACCGACAAGCAAATCTGCGACGAACGCCGGCAGCCCTTCTGCCAGCAGAAGCTCTCGCTGCTGCTCAAAGGTCCGCTCCCCGTAATTGACTTTGCGGCCCAGCAGTTTTGAAAGTTCGTCCGCAATTTCATGCATAGTCATGGCACGTGGGCCCGTGAGGTGATAGACCCGCTGAGACTCAGGTTCCACGTGCTCAAGCAAAGCGACGCGTGCCACTCTGGCGACGTCGCGCGTATCGATAAAATTAATCCGCCCATTGCCAGCAGCACCTGCCCACGAGTCTATAGCGATATAAGCGGCGGACCGTTTGAGGACGTCCGCAAATGCAGATGGTCTCAATACAGTCGACGCGACAGATTGCATGGCTAGATGTGCCTCGATTTGCATGTGCCAGGACATCGGGTTCAAGCGGGTTGGAGGCCCAAACGCCGAGAGCTTGACGATGTGACTGACGCCCGAGACGACCGCGGCATCAATCAGTGCAATTTCATGTTCCACCTGTTGCAATGATGTGCCGTGCGAGACGAACAGCCGGTCAATACCTTGAAGCGCGTCTACGAGTGTGCGCGGTTCATCGAAGTCAACTTTAGCTGCTGCCATCCCGACGGGCAGAATTGCCGCATCTGGGTTGCGGGTCAAAGCGACGACGTCGGCAGGCTCCGAGGCAAGGAGGCCGATCAACGTGGAACCGACGCGGCCGGTAGCTCCGGCGATAGCAATGCGTGGTCTTTGAGACCTGGCGGTTGAATTGACAGTCATGAAGGGTCCTTTGATGTATCATGGAACGAACGGTCCAATAATGTTGGAACTTTCGTTCCAGTTTGTCAAGTTGTTCAGTGAGGAATCAATGAGCGGAAAGCCGCAATTCGACGAAGCGGCCGTAATCGATGCGGCCATGAAGGTCTTTTGGCGCCACGGCTATGCGGTGGCCTCAATCAAAGACCTTACCGAGGCGACGGGCTTGGCCCGTTCCAGCCTCTACCAACGATTTGGTGACAAGGGCGGTCTCTTCCTGGAGGCACTTGCAGCATATACGGAGCGAGTGCTCAAGCGGATGAACGGGGTCGAAGCAGATACTGCGCGAGGCCGTCTCCAGGCAATCCTACGTGCCTACTTGCCAGCGCCCCCAGACTTACAGCGCCCAGCGGGCTGCCTGATATCGCGAAGCTGCGCAGAGATGGTGGACCTCACAGCGGAGGGGAAAGCATCTGCGCGAGCAAGCGCTGGTCTTCAGCGCGAGGTGATTGCAGGCGTTTTGCGCGACGGAATAGCGAATGGTGAATTGCCGAGGGACACGGACGTTGACGCACTCGCGTGGCACTACCTTGGGGTCTTACAGGCACTTTTGAATTTGCCGCAGGCCGGCGCGTGTACGGACGCGCTCGATCGCATGATTGACATCGCTATGTCGGCGTGGCCGCCCCCTCCACACACACAAGTAAGGTCAAGCAGGACAAAGTCGACAGCACGCGCGCGCTGAGCGAGCCTGGTTTTCCTTCAAACCGGCGGACTCACATGCCTTTAGATTCCCGGGTGAACGACTAGATGATGCGGTCGTCTGGTTGAACTATTGAATCGACTCGTCGATGCCGTGAGCGTGATCGCCAAGGGCAAGAAGGTCGGCGGCTGGGTCTACCTCTCCGAATTTGTCGCCGGCCGCGGTTGATGAGGTGGTTGAGGTGGTTGATTGACACACCAGTCGACCGCTTCCGACCCAAAGCTGCCCGATAACATCGAGAGCCGCTATGGCTGCTTTGCGAACCGATAGCCGCCGTTCCCCCGGCGCCGCGATCGGCTAGAGCCGCCGGACGCGGCCTCGACCATGAGCCACTATATCGAAGCCGATTTCACCACATTGATGGACCAAGCCAGTTCGACCGCAGCGAGCTATCTGTACGAGGCCAAGCAGGATATCGATAAGCACCTTGGGGATGGCTACGCGGCAAAGAATCCAGCGCTCGTGCATGCAGCAGCGGCTCGCCGGCCAGGGCCTTGCCTTGCCTTGCGTGGCGACGTCGATCCGGTGGCGTGCTAGCATTTGCTGGGCGCTGGCGTGAATGTTTTCGAGAAGGATTGCGCTGGCCATGATGGCCTGCCGAGGATTGGAGCAGTTGGAACGCGCAAGGCGCGGGGCCAGTCCAGGCCGGCGCGCCGATGGACAAACCATAACACTGTCTGTCACCCGTGCTCGCGACGTGGGCATGGCGCGCCACGCGGGCCGCAGGGGCTGCAGGGGGGCGTAACCCGGGATATTGTATTCCGGGCAGGATCATGCCAGCATCGGCCATGCGCTCCGGCGCTCTTCATACGACTGGAAGCGAACATACATGGGTCATTCGCAGGCCGCCAAAGCATCCACCCGTCAACGTATTCTCGAGATCGCCGCGCGACGCTTTCGGGAACGCGGGTTTTCTGGCGTCGGACTAGCGGAGATCGCACGCGAGGCGGGCATCACACCGGCCGCGTTTTACCGGCATTTCGCCTCGCGCGAGGCCATACTGGCCGAGGCGGTCCATGAGGCCGCGCGCAGCCTCGATACCTGGGCGGCCTCGTCGCAGGATATTGCCAGTGCAGTGCGAAACTACCTTAGCGTGGCGCATCGCGACACGCCAGGCAGTGGGTGTCCGCTCGTCGCACTGGTGCATGATGCCGCGCGCGCGGACGACGTGACCCGCGATGCCTATACCGCTGAGGTCAAGCGCATGCTCGACTTCCTAGAAGGTTTGCTGGCCGCGCAGGGGCATGCCAACGCGCGCGCGATGGCCGTCCTGCAGCTCTCTGCGAGCGTCGGCGCGATGGGCCTGGCACGTGCCGCTGACGATCCCACGCTGTCACGCGACCTGCTGGACCAAGTGGCAGACGGTCTTGTCCGCCTGGGCACGCCACAGCCCTGAAGCCTAAAGCACCAGCTCGCGTATTGCGGCGTCTTCGGGCACGGCCGTCCGACGCAGCGCTTCGCAGCCATCACCTGCCGCCATCCGCGGGCAGTCCTCGAAGATCTGCGCCACCCAATCGACAAAGACGCGTACCTTCGGCGCCAGATGCCGGCTTTGCGGATAGATGGCGGCGATTGGAAACGGGCGTGGCCGCCATTGCGGCAGCAGTTCCACCAGTGCGCCGGTGCGCAGATGTTCCTGCACCATGAAACGGGGCGGCTGGAAAATGGCGGCGCCGCTGAGGCCATAGGCCACGTAGGCATCGGCGTCGTTGAAACTGATATGGCCGCGCATGCCAACCTCGACCGGATTGCCATCGATGATGAAATTCAAGTCCAGCGTGCGCCCGGTGCGGTTGGAGAAGTAGTGGATCGCGGTGTGATGCTGGAGGTCCGCCAGTGTGCGCGGCAGGCCTTGCCGCGCGATATAGGTCGGGCTGGCTACGGTGACCATGTGCATGTCGCCCAGGCCACGCGCGATCAGGCTTGAATCCTGTAGCGAGCCCGCGCGTATCGCGCAGTCCACACCGTCCTGGATCAAGTCCACCATCCTGTCGCCAAAGCCCACCACCAGTTCGATGTCGGGATAGCGCTCGTGGAACGCGTGGAGCCGGGGCATGAGAATGGTGCGCCCGATCGACGCCGGCATTTCCACGCGCAGCTTGCCGATCGGCCCCTGGCCCGAGCGCGTCAGCGCCACCTCGGTCTCGGCGATCTCCGCCAGGATCCGCATGCAACGCTCGTAGTAGTCGGCTCCTTCTGGCGTCAGCCGGAGCTGCCGCGTGGTCCGGTTGATGAGCCGCACGTGCAGATGCGCTTCGAGGCTCTGGATGATCGTGGTGGCGGAGGTGCGTGAAAGCCCCAGCGCCTCCGCCGCGCGCGAGAAGCTGTTCATCTCCACCACGCGGGTGAAGACTTCCATGGCCTGGACCTTGTCCATCGTACTGCCCTTCCTTAGTGCGCCGCGCGGAACCTGCAGCCTGTTTCGCGGCGGATTGTTTGGTGACGCCAAATTGTGTTCTGGATTATAGGCGTTTACCAGATGGCGGCAATGTACCAGACTACGTGCATCGCAGCATTTGCACGTCAGCGCAATCAGTCATGGCCCAGAAGGCATCCAAGGCATCCTCCTCCACGTCATCGGTCCACGTGGACAGCGTGAGCATCATTGGCCACGCGCAGCGCATTCCCCTGCGCGTTCACGTCCCCGACGGGATCACCGAGGCGTTGCCCGTGATCCTTTACCTGCACGGCGGCGGCTTTGTCGAGGGCAACCTCGACTGGGCCGAGGTGGCTGCCTCGACCCTTGCACGCGCCACGTCGGCCGTGGTGGTGGCCGTGGGCTATTCGCTCTCGCCGCGCTTCCCGTTCCCGGTACCGCTCGAAGACGGCTATCTGGCCGCGCTCTGGACACAGGCCAACGCCAGGCAATATGGCATCGACGCGCGCCGCATGGGTATCGCCGGTCACGATGCTGGCGGGAACCTGGCCGCGGGCATTTCCGCCATGGCGCGTGACCGCAAGGACTTCACGCTGCGCGCGCAGGCCTTGCTGGCACCGTTGCTGGACCCCAGCATGACGCGGCTGGCCGATATCGCCCGCCTGCATGACGTGGACCTGTCAGCCAGCGACTGCGCCATGGCGTACCGCGCCTACCTGCCCGACGTGCTGCAGCAACTGCATCCGTATGTGGCGCCACTTGAATCGCGCCGCTTGTCGCGCCTGCCGCCCACGCTGATCGTCAGCGCCGCGCAGGACGTCTGCCATATCGAAGCGGAAACCTATGCGAGCGGGTTGATCGCCGCGGGCGTCCCGACCGAGACCACGCGCTACGCGGAAGCCTCGCATTGCTCGATTGCCACCCACGCTCCCGCACTCGCCGACGTGGCGGCGTTCTTCGCGCGCAGGCTCGATGCATCGAAATCCGCGCCTGTCCCCCGCCGCCCCCAGCGGCCCCAGCGCCCCCCCGAATCACACCAATCCGACTATCCCGCTAATCCCACTAATCTCAGAGATCCCAAATAGGATCTTCGCAGGAGTGAAGTCATGGAACATCGCAGATCAATCTTCCGTCGCCCCTCGGTGGTGGCTGGCATCGGCGCCGCCGTGGTGGCGGCGGGCTTCACCGCAAGCGGGGTGCTGAACGACACGCGCGCGGCCGCGCCCACCGCGCCGCCGCCCACGCAGGTGACCGTCCAGTCGCTGCAACCGGAGGACGTGCGCATCTGGACCAGTTTCTCGGGCCGGCTGAAGTCCGTGGACGAAGCACTGGTGCGGCCCGAGGTGGGCGGGCGCATTGTCGAGGTCAGGGTCCGCGATGGCCAGACCGTGCGGACCGGCGACATCATGTTCGTGATCGACCCGCGTCCCTATGACGCGGCGGTGGCGCGCGCCAAGGCCGATCTGGCCGCCGCGAAGGCGCGGGCGGAGTTTTCCACCACCGAGTACGAGCGGGCGAAGGGGCTGATTGCGGATGATGCCATTCCCAAGAGCCTGCACGACCAGCGGGCCAACGAATACCGGACCGCGCAGGCCGCGGTGCAGGCCGCGGACGCCGCCTTGCGCCAGGCCGACATCAATCTGGACCATGCCTACGTCAAGGCGCCCATTTCGGGGCGTATCAGCCGCGCGGAAGTCACACTCGGCAACTTGGTGCAGCCGGGGCCCAACACGCCGGTGCTGACCCGCATTGTCTCGAATGACGGCATCTATGCCGACTTCGAGGTCGACGAGCAAAGCTACCTTCGCTCGATCCGCGCCAAGGCCGACACGCTGAGCAGGGAGCAGCAGATTCCCGTTGACATGAAGATCCAGGGCGATACCGATCACGTGTATCAGGGAAAAATCCATACGTTCGACAACAGCATCGACGTGAATACCGGCACGATCCGCGCCCGGGCCAAGTTCGCCAATCGGGATGGGGCGCTGCTGCCGGGCATGTCCGTGTCGATCAGCCTGGCCGACAGTGCCGACACGCGCGCACTGATGGTGCCGGACGTGGCGGTGGGCAGTGACCAGAGCAAGAAGTTCGTCTTCGTGGTGGGTCCCGACAACAAGGTCGCATATCGCGAGGTCACGCTGGGCGCCGGCATCGACGGCCGCCATATCATTCTGGCCGGGCTCAACGCGGGGGACCGCGTGGTGACCAAGGGCGTGCAGTTCGTCCGCCCCGATGTGGTGGTCGCGCCCACCGAGGCGGCGCCGGAAACGATAAAAACCGCATCCGCGCGGCACGCCGCACCGGCCACGTTGGCGGAGTGACACCATGAATCTCTCGAAATTCTTTGTCGACCGGCCAAACTTCGCGGCCGTGATCTCCGTCATGATCTTCCTGGCCGG
The DNA here is from genome assembly GCF_054589115.1 of Cupriavidus sp. 8B. Taxonomy (NCBI): domain Bacteria; kingdom Pseudomonadati; phylum Pseudomonadota; class Betaproteobacteria; order Burkholderiales; family Burkholderiaceae; genus Cupriavidus; species Cupriavidus sp. 8B. Next base: position 92,296 of record NZ_BAAILO010000101.1, read on the forward strand.
GCTGATCGCCATTCCGAAGCTGCCGGTCTCCGAGTATCCGGAGGTCGTGCCACCGTCCGTGGTCGTGCGTGCGCAGTTTCCGGGCGCCAATCCGAAAGTGATTGCCGAGACCGTCGCCACGCCGCTCGAGGAACAGATCAACGGCGTGGAGAACATGCTCTACATGTCGTCGCAGGCGGCCAGCGATGGGGTGATGACGCTGACGGTGACGTTCAAGCTCGGCACCGACCCGGACCTGGCCACACAACTGGTGCAGAACCGCGTGAACGAGGCATTGCCCCGGCTACCGGACGTGACGCGCCAGCTCGGCGTCAGCACGATCAAGAGCTCGCCGAACCTGACCATGGTCGTTCACCTGGTCTCACCGAACGACCAGTACGACAATCTGTACCTGCGCAACTACGCGCTCCTGAACGTGAAGGACGAACTGGCGAAGATCAGCGGTATCGGCCAGATCAACCTGTTCGGCGCGGGCAACTACGCGATGCGTGTCTGGCTCAATCCGCAGAAGGTGGCCGAGCGGCACATGAATCCCGAGGATGTGGTGGCCGCCATCCGCAAGCAGAACATCCAGGTGGCCGCAGGCGTGATCGGCGGGGCGCCGTACAAGGACAACGTCGAGATCCAGCTGCCCGTGAACGTGCAGGGGCGGCTGGCCGATATCGACCAGTTCGAGAACATCATCGTCAAGCGCGATGGCGGCGTGGTGACCTACCTGAAGGACGTGGCGCGGATTGAGATGGGGGCCAGCGATTATGCGTTGCGCGCCCAGCTCGATAACAAGCAGGCCCTGGCGCTGGTGATCTTCCAGTCGCCTGGCGCGAACGCCATCGAGATATCGAACAACGTGCGGGCCAAGATGGAGGTGTTGAGCAAGCGGTTTCCGAAGGGGCTCGAGTACCGCATCGCCTACGATCCGACCACATTCGTGCGCGATTCCATCAAGGCCGTTACCCACACGCTGCTCGAAGCCATCGTGCTGGTGGTGCTGGTCGTGATCCTGTTCCTGCAGACCTGGCGCGCCGCCATCATCCCGTTGCTGGCCGTGCCGGTCTCGGTTGTCGGCACGTTCGCGGTGATGCATGTGTTCGGCTTTTCGATCAACGCGCTGTCATTGTTCGGGCTGGTACTGGCGATCGGTATCGTGGTGGACGACGCCATCGTCGTGGTGGAGAACGTGGAGCGCAACATCGCCAGCGGCCTGGCGCCACGTGAAGCCACGATCAAGGCCATGAAGGAAGTGACCGGGCCGATCATCGCCATCGCGCTGGTGCTGTGCGCCGTTTTCGTGCCGATTGCGTTCATCAGCGGGCTGACCGGGCAGTTCTATCGGCAGTTCGCGCTGACCATCGCGTTCTCCACGGTCATCTCCGCGTTCAACTCGCTGACGCTGTCGCCGGCGCTGGCGGCGCTGCTGTTGCGCGGCCACGATGCGCCGAAAGACCAGTTGACCCGCGCAATGGACCGGCTGCTGGGCGGCTTCTTCACGCGCTTCAACCGGTTCTTCCAGCGAAGTTCCGACGCATATAGCGGCGGCGTGAAGCGCGCGCTGCACCGCAAGCGCGGATCGATCCTGATCTACGTGGTCCTGCTGGGTGCCACGGTGCTCGGGTTCAGCAAGGTGCCCGGCGGCTTCGTGCCGATCCAGGACAAGGGGTATCTGGTGAACCTGATCCAGCTGCCCGATGGCGCCACGCTGGACCGCACCGAATCGGTCGTGCGACAGATGACCGAGATCGCCGCAAAGGAACCCGCCTTCCGCAACGCGGTGCAGTTCCCTGGGCTGTCGTTGAACGGCTTCATCAACAGCTCGTCGTCGGCAACGGTGTTCCTGGGCGAAAAGACTTTTGAGGAAATGCGCGAGGTCGGCGCATCGGGACCCGCGATGGCGGGCAGCCTGCAGCAGAAGTTCGCGGGTATCAAGGATGCGTTCATTGCAGCGTTTCCGCCGCCCCCCGTGCAGGGGCTCGGCAATACCGGCGGCTTCAAGCTCCAGATCGAGGACCGCGGCGACGCAGGCTACGTGGAACTGAGCAAGACCGTCAGCGCCGTGCTAGACAAAGCGCGCAAGGCGCCTGAACTGGCCAGGGTGTACAGCACCTACAACGTGACCACGCCGCAGCTGTTTGCCGATGTGGATCGCACCCGGGCGTCGCAGCTGGGCATCAACGTGGACGACATCTTCAAGACCATGCAGATCTACCTGGGGTCGCTCTATGTCAACGACTTCAACAAGTTCGGGCGTACGTACCAGGTGATCGCGCAGGGCGACAAGGACTTCCGCTCGTCGCGGGACGACATCCTGAAGCTGAAGGTACGCAACAACGAAGGCGAGATGGTGCCGCTGGGCGCGGTGGTCAGGATCACCGATACAAGCGGGCCGGAGAGCGCGTCGCGCTACAACGGTTATCGCTCGGCGGACATCAACGGCGGTCCCGCACCGGGGTACTCCACGGGACAGGCCCAGGCGGCCATCACCCGGATCCTGGACGAGACGCTGAGCGGCGAGATGACGTTCGAATGGACCGAACTCGCCTACCAGCAGATCCTGGCCGGCAATACCGCGCTGATCGTGTTCCCGATCTGCATCCTGCTGGTGTTCCTGGTGCTGACGGCCCAGTACGAGAGCGTATTCCTGCCGTTGGCGATCATCATGATCGTGCCGATGTGCCTGTTCTCGGCCATCACAGGCGTGTGGCTGACCAAGGGCGACAACAACCTGTTCACGCAGATCGGCTTCTTCGTGCTGATTGGACTCGCGTGCAAGAACGCCATCCTGATCGGCGAGTTTGCACGCGAACTGGAGATCCACGGCAAGTCGACGTTCGCCGCGGCAATAGAGGCCGCGCACCTGCGGCTGCGGCCGATCCTGATGACGTCCATCGCATTCATCATGGGCGTGCTGCCGCTGGTGCTGTCGCATGGTGCCGGCGCGGAGATGCGGCACGCGATGGGTGTGGCGGTGTTCTTCGGGATGATCGGCGTGACGTTCTTCGGCCTGTTCCTGACACCGATTTTCTATGTGATGGCGCGTGCATTGGAGAAGCGCATCACCAAGACCGAGAAGGTACATCACCATGTTGAAGCTTGAGCGAATCATCGCGCTGGCCGCGGTGGCGCTGGTGGCGGCATGCACCGCGCCCGTGGGGCCGCAATCGTCGGGCATCGATCCCGCGCCGCAATGGGCGAAGCTGACGGACGGGCAGGGCGGCGGCTATCTGGCCGGCGATGCCGGCACCAGCGTGGACCAGACCTGGTGGGCGCGGTTCCGCGATCCCGCGCTCGACAGGCTGGTCGCCGAGGCGCTGGCCAACAACAAGTCGCTGGCGATTGCCAGGGCGAGGGTGGAGGAAGCGCGCGCGGGGCGCCTGCTGGCGCAGTCAGCATTGGCGCCCCAGGTCAATGCGACGGCCAGCAGCGAACGCAGCAACCGTGGCTTCTTGACCAACGACCATCCTGTCACGATCAACCAGGTTGCCATCTCAGCCGCGTGGGAGGTCGACCTGTTCGGGCGCAACCAGGCGCGCACCGCGCAGGCAACGGCAATCCTGCAATCGGCCGATGCCAGCCAGCAGGCGGTACGCGTGGCGCTGCTGGCCGAAGTGGCACGCACGTACTTCGATCTGCGCAACTATGCGCAACAGATCGACATCACGCAACGGAACCTGGACAGCCAGCGCCGCACACTGCAGCTGATCCAGGCGCAGATGCGTGGCGCGTTGGCCAGCAACTTCGACGTGCAGCGTGCCGCCGCGCAGGTATCGGCCACCGAGTCGCTGCTACCAGCATTGCGCACCGGGTACGACGGCGCAATGAACCGGCTGTCGAACCTGCTTGGCCGCACGCCCGGTACGCTGGCTTCGTCGCTGGCCCCGTCGCTGTCCGATGCCCATGCATGGCAGCCGATCGACCAGGACATCGTGGTGTCCGCACCGGCAACGGTGCTGAGGGAGCGGCCCGACGTACGCGCGGCCGAGCGCCAGTTCGCGGCCAGTATCGCCGCGCGCAAGGCTGCCGTGGCGGAGCTGTTCCCCAATATCTCGCTGACGGCCTTCTTCGGCGCGCAGAATGCCACGCCGTTCTCGTCCACGCCATGGGGCATCGGGGCCGGGCTGATCCAGCCGGTGCTCAATTTCGGTCGTATCCGATCGCAGATCGACGCGGCCGATCAACGACAGACCCAGGCATACCTGACCTATCAGCAGACCGTGCTCGATGCGCTGGAGGACATGGAGAACGCGTTATCCGGCTACATCAACGAGAATGCGCGCAATGCCTCGCTGACCGCCGGCGTGGCGCAGAACCGCAAGGCCGCCGAGCTGGCGCAGAAGCAGTTCCGCCAAGGCTACGTTGGCCTGCTCGATGTCCTGGTGGCGGAGCGCGACCTGCTCGATGCCGAGTCACGCCAGGCCGCATCGGATGCGAATCTGCGCAAGTCGCTGGTGCGGATCTTTGCCGCGGCCGGCGGCGGATGGCAGGCGCAATAACGAAAAGGTCGGGGGAAACCGGGCGGGGCGTCAGGCGTCGGGAGGCGCGGTGTCGCGCGGTGCGGCCAGCGCCATGAGCTGAGCGGCCACCGTGTTGAGCAGTTCGCGCGACAATTTTGGGTCCGACACCGCACGCGACATCGTCAGGGCACCGACACAGGCGCTGTAGATCAGCATCGCCCGGGCGTCCCGGTCGCCAGCGTCGGGCGGCAGCCCCGAGGCGATCAGCGCGAGCAGGCGTCGTAGCCGCTCGGTGTAGAGCGCGCGGGCCTCGCTGCCGCTTGTGCCCGCCTCGTTGAGAAACGCCGCGATGCCGCAACTCGTTGCCTGCGCATCGCGATGCGACTCGCTCAGGTAGACGCGGATGGCCTGCCGCAAGTCGGCGCGGGCGCGTCGCGTCCAATGGTCGGTGTCGAGAAACGCCTCGGCCATCGCCTCGCGCACGAACGCCTCGCGCGTGGCGAAGTGCTTGTAGAAACCGCCCACGGTCAGCCCGGCTTCCTCCATGATGTCCGCCACGCCAATGCCGCGCAGACCGTGCATGCGCAGGCGCTGCGAGGCGATCGTGACGATGCGCGCGTGCGTGGCCTGCTTCGAGGCTTGTGAGTGTCCCATTGGCGTTCCGGGTCAAGGCAGCAATACACGTACTCTAACGGATATTCTGAAGGCGCAGGACTAAAGGCGCAGGACTAAAGACGCAGGGCGATACCCGATGCCGTTCGCGTGACGCGCGGCAATCAGTCGGCGCGTAGCCGCAGCGCGGCCAGCGTCAGCGGCTTCGCCACGACGGTGGTGGCCAGCGCCATCAGCAGGAGACCGGAGAACGCTGCCGCGCCGATCTGCCTGTTTTCCAGCAGGATCGCCAGCACCACCACTTCCATCAGCCCCTTGGTCTGCACAAGTGCGCCCAGCGTCCAGGCATCGCGCCGCCCCAGGCCGGCCATGCGCGCGGGCAGTGCGGTACCGGCCATCTTGCCGGCCACGGCCACCACCGTGGCGACGGCAAACACCACCAGCGCGTCGGCGCCGGCCGTAGTAAGGTCCGTGCGCAGGCCCGTCATCAGGAAGAAGAACGGGATCAGCACTACCACCGTGGTCGGTTAGGGCAGGGGTAGCCAGGGCCGCCGCGCCCGGATCAGGCGGCGGTGCCGGACACCCTCCGGATCTCCTCGGCCACGATCGCGATCAGCGCATCGGCGGCCGTGCTGAGCGGGCGCTGCGGATGGCTCACGCACACCAGGTGGCGCACGATGCGCGGCGCCAGGATGGGGTACATGCGCAGTCGGCCCTCGTCCACCGCGCGTTGCACCACGATGCGCGGCAGCACCGTGGCAAAGCGCGTGGCCTCGACGAACTGGACGATGGTGCCAAGGATGTCGATCTCGAACTTCGGCTGCAGGGTCACGTCTTCCAGTTGCGTGGCCGCATCCAGCACGCCGCGCAAGCCGTGGCGCTTGGTGGGCAGCACCAGCTCCAGCCCCGGCAGCTTGGTGAGTTCCACCGCTGCCGGCAGTTCCGGGCCATGCTCGGCGCTGGTAACCAGCACCATTTCCTCGTCATGCAGGGATTGCACATGGAGCGAGAGCTTGCCACGGGGCTTATGCACCACGGCCGCGTCGAGCTGGCCGGCGGAGACCAGGTCGATCAGCGTGGCGCTGAAGCCGTCCGCCACCGATACCTCCACATTCGGGTAGCGCGCGTTGAAGCGCACCAGCGACCCCACCAGCACGCTTTCCGTTTCTGAAGCCACCATGCCGATGGAGATGCTGCCGGCCACCTGCTCCTCGCGTTGCATAAGTTGCTGCCGTGCATTGGCGAGGTCCCGCGTGATCGGCAGGAACAGCCGGTACATCATGCGGCCGGCCGCTGTCGGCACCATCCCGTGCGGGATGCGATCGAACAGCTTCTGTCCGAACTCTTCTTCCAGCTTGGCGATCTGCATGCTCAGCGCCGGTTGCACGATATTCAGCCGCTTGGCCGCGCGCGTGACGGAGCCGTCTTCGAACAGCGCAATGAAGTACTGGATCTGTTTGAGGTCCATGCCAAGTGATCGATTCGGTATCAATAAATTTGTTAGATTGGACTGAGCGTATCAGCTTTTTTGTTGCCACATTGCCGGAACGCCTGGCCACTATTGGGGGAAAACCCTAGTCCGTGGCGCGTTAGCAGCCCAGATGTGCCCGCTAAAGTCCACCTGGACTGGCATCAGTAGAACTGATGGAACTGATCAAAAAACAATATTAGAACTAATACCATAATCTCACTAAGCTCCTGTTCAACGTTGCATGTCCCCGGCGGATTCGCCTATCGGGGCCGACGCGCAGAACGGAGTCAGGAATGAGACAGAACGATGCTGGCGGCATGACCGGCACGACACTGGAGACAGCGGTAGCGGGCGTTCGCCCCGTGCCGCGTGGCATCTCCCCGTGCCGGCCCGCAATCCCCGCTAACCAGATGGACCGTCCCAGTCCCGCCACGCGGGAGGGCCGGTCATGAGCGACAAGCGCAGCCTGCCCGCCGCAGCGGCGGCCATCCACCTTGAATCCGCAGCGGCCGGCGCGGCCGCGCGCCAGCGTCACGTCGGCCGCTCGATGGAGCGGCTCGAGGACGCCGCGATCCTCACCGGCCGTGGCCGCTATGGCGACGACCTGGGCGTGAAGCCGGGCACCCTGCACGCCGCCATCGTGCGGTCCCCGCATGCGCATGCCGAACTCGGCACCGTCGATGCCAGCGCGGCGCTTGCCGCGCCGGGCGTGCATGCGGTGCTGACCGGCGCCGACCTGGCAGCCTGGTCGCGCCCCTTCGTGGTGGGGGTGAAGGCGCAGATGGAGCAATGGGCGCTGGCCATGGACCGCGTGCGCTATGTGGGCGAGCCGGTGGCCGTGGTGATGGCCGAGAGCCGTGCCCTGGCCGAAGACGCGCTCGACCTGGTGCGGGTGAATTATCGCGTGTTGCCGCCGGTGGTATCGATCGAGGCCGCGCTGGCAGACGATGCCCCCATCCTGCATCCCGGCGTGGGCGCCAATGTGGTGAGCGACCGGCACTTCCGCTACGGCGAGCCCGAGGCCGCCTTTGCCGCCGCGCCGCACCGGGTCGCGCTGACCGCGCACTATCCGCGCAACACCTGCACGCCGATCGAATGCGGCGTGGTGGTTGCCGAATTCCTGCCTGGTGACGAGGGTTATGACGTCACCTCCAATTTCATGGGGCCGTTCTCGCTGCATGCGGTGATGGCGATGGCGCTCAAGGTGCCCGCCAACCGGCTGCGCCACAAGGCCCCGCGCGATTCCGGCGGCAGCTTTGGCGTGAAGCAGGCGGTGTTTCCTTACGCGGTGCTGATGTGCCTGGCCTCCCGCAAGGCCGGCGCGCCGGTGAAGTGGGTGGAGGACCGGCTCGAACATCTCAGCGCGGCCACCTCCGCCACCGCGCGGCTGTCCACGCTGGAAGCCGCGGTGGAGTCAGACGGCCGCATCAAAGCGCTGTCCTATGACCAGATCGAAGACTGCGGCGGCTACCTGCGCGCGCCGGAGCCCGCCACCTTCTACCGCATGCACGGCTGCCTGACCGGCGCCTACGACATCCCCAACCTGCTGGTGCGCAACCGCGTGGTGATGACCAACAAGACGCCCACCGGCCTGGTGCGCGGCTTTGGCGGCCCGCAGGTGTATTTTGCGCTGGAGCGGCTGGTGCATCGCATCGCGACACAGCTCGGGCTCGATCCGCTCGATGTGTATCGCCGCAACTTTGTCGCCGCCGATGCCTTTCCCTATCGCGCCGCGGCGGGCGCGTTGCTGGACTCCGGCAACTACCAGCTGGCGCTGGCGCGCGCGCTGGAAGAAGGCGGCTACTACGAGCTGATGTGCCGCCGCGATGCCGCACGCGCCGAGGGCCGGCTATATGGCATCGGCTTTGCCGCCATCGTCGAGCCGTCGGTGTCGAACATGGGCTATATCACCACCGCCATGCCCGCCGAGGCGCGCAAGAAAGCGGGGCCGAAGAACGGCGCCATCGCCAGCGCCACGGTCAGCGTCGACCTGCTCGGCGGCGTGGTGGTCACCATTGCCTCGACGCCGGCCGGGCAAGGCCATATGACGGTGTGCGCGCAGGTGGTGGCCGATGTGCTCGGCGTGAATCCGGCCGACGTGGTCGTGAACGTCGAGTTCGATACGCACAAGGATGCATGGTCGGTCGCCGCTGGCAACTACTCCAGCCGCTTCGCCGGCGCCGTGGCCGGCACCGTGCACCTGGCCGCCGAGCGGGTGCGCGACAAGCTGGCGCGCATCGTGGCGCCGCAGTTCGGCTGCACGCCTGCCGAGGTGGTGTTCGAAGACGGCCGCATTGCCCGCAAAGGCGCGCCCGAATCCGGCCTGCCCTTCACGCGCGTGGCCAGCAATGCGCCGCACTGGTCACCGCAGCAGTTGCCGGCGGGAGAGGAGCCGGGCCTGCGCGAGACGGTGTTCTGGTCGCCGCCCAACCTGGAAGCGCCGGATGAGAACGACCGCGTCAACACCTCGGCCGCCTACGGCTTTGCCTTCGACATGTGCGGCGTGGAGATCGACCGCGCCACGGGGCGCGTACGCATCGACCGCTACGTGACCGCGCACGACGCCGGCACGCTGCTTAACCCGGCGCTTGCCGATGGCCAGATCCGTGGTGCCTTCGCCCAGGGGCTGGGCGCGGCGCTGATGGAAGAGTTCCGCTATGGCGCCGACGGCAGCTTCCAGTCCGGCACGCTGGCCGACTACCTGATGCCGACCACCTGCGAGGTGCCGGACCCGGTGATCGTGCACCTGGAGACGCCCAGCCCCTTCACGCCGCTCGGCGCCAAGGGCCTGGGCGAGGGCAACAACATGAGCACGCCGCCCTGCATCGCCAACGCGGTGGCGGACGCGCTCGGCGAGCAGGACATCCGCCTGCCGCTGACGCCGGCCAAGGTGATGGCCATGGTGGGCTTCGACGATCCGCCGCCGTCGCGCCCCGAGCTGCTAGAAGCGATGCGCGAGGCCGCCGCGCCCGCGGCCCGCAAGGGCAGCGGCAAGGCGCTCACCGCGCGCGGCTCGGTGGATCTGGACGCCACGCCCGAAGCCATCTTCGCCGTGCTGCTGGACCCGCAGGCGCTGGCCAAGGTGGTGCCAGGCTGCCACGCGCTGGAGCGCACCGCCGAGAACCACTACCGCGCCGACGTGACGGTGGGGGTTGGCATGATCAAGGCCCGCTTCGAGGCGGAGATCGCACTGTCGGACCTCGATCCCCCGCGCCGACTGCGGCTGGCAGGCGCAGGCATGTCCTCGCTGGGCAGTGCGCGCGGCGCCGGCCTGGTGGAGTTGGTCCCGCATGGCAGCGGCACGCGCCTGAGTTACGACTACGAGGCCGAGGTATCCGGCAAGGTCGCTGCCGTGGGCGGCCGCATGCTGGAGGGCGCTGCCAAGGTGGTGCTGCGCCAGTTGTTTGAATCGCTCGGCCGCCAGGCCGCCGGCAAGCCGGTACGGCCGCAAGGCTGGCTCGCCCGACTGCTGGCCCGCTTGGGAGTACGCCGATGAAACCGTCTGCTTTCGATTACCTGCGCGCCGAGACGACGCAGCACGCGCTCGAGGCGCTGGCCCGTGGCGGCGAGGGCGCGCGCGTGCTGGCCGGTGGCCAGTCGCTGATGGCGGTGCTCAACATGCGCCTGGCGGCGCCGCAGTTGCTTGTCGATGTCTCGCGTACCGCTGAGCTGGACACGGTGCGGGTGGAAGACGCTCACCTGGTGGTCGGCGCCGCGGCCACGCAGGGCAGCGTCGAATGGCGCCGCTCGCTGGCCGACGAGGTGCCGCTGCTGGCCATGGCTTTTCCGCATATCTCGCATTTCCAGATCCGGAATCGCGGCACCGTGTGCGGCTCGGTCGCCCATGCCGACCCGAGCGCGGAATTGCCCCTGGTGCTGACCGCGCTGGGCGGCGAGGTGGTGCTGCGTTCAGCCCGCCGCCGCCGCGTGCTGCCGGCGGCCAGCTTCTTCCAGGGCATGTTGATGACGGCGCGCGAGCCCGATGAGCTGGTGGAGGCGGTGCGCTTTCCGCTGCGGCGCCCCGGCGCGCGCTACGGCTTTGCCGAGTTCTCCGCGCGCCATGGCGACTTTGCGCTGGTGGCCTGCGCGGCCACCGTCACGGACGACGCCATCGCGCTGGCGGTGGGCGGCTTGGCGGACCGGCCGGTGCTGGAGACATGGCCGCGTCTGCAGGGCAAGGACTTGGAGGAAGCGATCAACGATTTCAGTTGGAAACTGGGCGCGCAGGACGACGCCCATATCAGCGCGCAGTACCGCCGGCACCTGGTGCGGCAACTTGGCATGCGCGTGATCGAGGAGGCAAAATGAACAAGACCACCATGGGCGCCGAATTCGGCAAGTCCGCCGAGGTGATGGGCCGGCAGGAGCAACGCCGCATCACCCTGACCCTGAACGGCCGCGAGCGCAGCGGCTATTGCGAGCCGCGCGAGCTGCTGTCCGACTTCCTGCGCCACGAGCTCGGTGCCACCGGCACCCATGTGGGTTGCGAGCACGGCGTCTGCGGCGCATGCACGGTACGCGTCGACGGCGTTGCCGCGCGCTCGTGCCTGATGCTGGCGGTGCAGGCCGAGCACCGGGCCATCGATACCGTCGAAGGGCTGGCGCCGGCCGAGGGACTGGGCGACCTGCAAGAAGCCTTCCGCCGCCGCCACGCGCTGCAGTGCGGCTTCTGCACTGCAGGCATCCTGATGTCGTGCGCGGACTACCTGGAGCGCGTGCCGGAACCCAGCGAGGCGCAGGTGCGCGACATGCTGTCCGGCCATCTGTGCCGCTGTACGGGCTATACGCCAATCGTGGCGGCCGTGCTCGACGTAGCGGCCAGCCGTGCCCGCGCGCGCTATGCCGCCATCGGCGTAGCCAGCCAGGAGGCCTGCGATGCTTGATCTCGGCCGCACCTTCCTGCAAAGCGTGGAGCGCAGCCCGCACACGCCCGCCATTGTCGACGGCGGCCTGATGCTTACCTATGCGCAATGGTACGAGCGTATCCGCTGCGTGGCGTCCGGCCTGCGCGAGATTGGCCTGGAGCCAGGCGATCGCCTGCTGGCCGTACTGCAGAACCGCTGGGAAATGGCCACGCTGCACTGGGCCTGCCAGTTCGCCGGCATCGTGATGGTGCCGCTGAACTGGCGCGCCAAGCCGGAGGAGCTCGATTACTGCGTGCAGGATGCCGGCGTCAAGGCGCTGGTGTTCGAGCCGGTCAGCGCCGATGCGGTGCTGGGCAGCCCCGCGGCGCAGGCCGTGCCCTGCATTGCGCTGGACTGCGCGGCTGGCGGCTCGATGTCCTTCGCTTCGCTGCTGGACAGCGTTGCGCTGCATGGCGGCCCGGTGGCCGAAGCGGGCGATGTCTCGCTGATGCTCTACACCTCGGGCACCACCGGCAAGCCCAAGGGCGTGCCGCGCCGCCACCAGCAGGAGCGCGCTGCGGCGCTGGCGCACGTGGCGCAGAACCTGTATCGCCATGGCGAGCGCACCCTTGGCGTGATGCCGCTCTACCACACCATGGGCGTGCGGTCGCTGCTGGCAATGGCGCTGGTGGACGGCCTGTTCGTCTGCGTGCGGCGCTGGAACGCGGGGCAGGCGCTCAAGGAGATCGCCACCCACCGAATCAGCTGCCTGTACCTGGTGCCGACGCTGTACCACGACCTGCTGGCCGATCCGGGGTTCGATGCCTCCGTCGTGCGCAGCGCGACCAAGCTCGGCTTTGCCGGCGCCTCGATGAGCGACGGCCTGCTGCGCCGCCTCGCGCTGGCCTTCGAGCCGGAGCTGTTCGTGAACCACTACGGCTCGTCGGAGGTGTACACCTTCAGCGTGGACCAGCGCGCCACCCGCAAGCCCGGCAGCGCCGGGCGCGCCGGCATCAACACGCGCCTGCGCGTGGTGCGCCTGGATGCCCGCTCACCCGACGATCTGGCGGCTACCGGCGAGGAAGGCCAGATCATCGCCGACCTGCGCGGCGACGAGGCCTTCGAGGGCTACTGGAACCGCGACGACGCCAATGCCAAATCGCTGCGCGATGGCTGGTACTTCACCGGCGACACCGGCTACTTCGATGCCGAGGGCGACCTCTTCGTCAGCGGCCGGGTGGACGACATGATCATCAGCGGCGGCGAGAACATCTCCCCGGTCGATATCGAATCGGTGCTGTCGCTGCATCCGGCGGTGGACGAGGTGGCGGTGGCCGGCGTCGCGGATCCGCGCTGGGGCCAGAAGGTGGTGGCCTTCGTCAAGCCGCGCGGCAACATCGACGCGCAAGCCCTGGATACCTACTGCCGCGGCTCCGACCTGGTCAACTTCAAGCGCCCGCGCGACTACGTCTTCGTGGAGGAGATTCCCAGGTCGCCGGTTGGCAAGATCCTGCGCCGCAAGCTGTCCGACGGCGATTACGCACTGGCCCCGCATTCCATGAACCCCAACCCTAATCCCAACACCAACCAGGCAGCGGACGCCGCGCCTGTCGATACCATCAAGGAGTAAGACATGACCCAGGCAACCGAGATGATCCATCCCGACCAGCAGCGGCTCCAGCAACTCGACGGCTTCTCCGTGGAGATCGATGCCGGGCGCGAGCGTGCGGACATCATCCTGCACCGTCCACCCTACAACGTGATCGCCATGGCAGCGCGCGACCAGTTGCGCGCCGTCATTGAAGCTCTGGATGCCGACGATCGCGTGCGCGTGATCGTGCTGCGTTCGCAAGGCGAGCATTTTTCCAGCGGCGGCGATATCAAGGGCTTCCTGGAGGCATCGCCCGAGCATGTCTCGCAACTGGCCTGGAACGTGGCGGCGCCGGCGCGCTGCAGCAAGCCGGTGATTGCCGCCAACCGCGGCTACTGCTTTGGCGTGGGCTTCGAGCTGTCGCTGGCGTGCGATTTCCGCATCGCCACCGAGACCACGCAGTACGCGCTGCCAGAACAGAAGCTCGGCCAGATCCCCGGCTCGGGCGGCTCGGCGCGCCTGCAGAAGATGGTGGGCATCGGCCGCACCAAGGACATCGTGATGCGCTCGCGCCGCATCTCGGGCAAGCAGGCCTATGAGTGGGGCATCGCCGTGGAATGCGTGGCAGACGCCGAGCTGGAAGCCGCCACCGATGCGCTGGTCGACGAGCTGCGCGGCTTCTCGCCGCTGGCGCAGCGCACCGCCAAGAAGCTGCTCAACGACACCGAGGACGCGCCGCTGTCGATCGCCATCGAGCTGGAAGGGCATTGCTATAGCCGCCTGCGCAGCTCGGACGATTTCCGCGAAGGCGTGGAAGCCTTCCACGGCAAGCGCAAGCCGGCGTTCCGCGGCAGCTGATGGAAATCGCGGGCGCGCCGGCAAGGCCGCTCGCATCCCGGACGAACTGACGGATAACGATGCCCGCTGCCACGGGGCAAGCATCGCGGGGGGAGCGCTTGCTTGGCGGCAAGGCACCGCCCGCGCGTCATCGCTGCCGTAATGATCCAAGCAGAGATCCAAATCCAAGGAGACAACAATGGAAGCCGTAGCAAAGAAGAGTACAGAGACGATCAGCGAGGCGCTGCCAGCGGCGAGCAATCGCCAGGTGTTTGGTGCCGTGACGGCGTCGTGCATGGGATGGGCACTGGACCTGTTCGACCTGTTCATCCTGCTGTTCGTGGCGCCCGTGATCGGCAGGCTGTTTTTCCCGTCGGAGCACGCGATGCTGTCGCTGGCGGCGGTGTACGCGTCGTTTGCCGTGACGCTGCTGATGCGGCCGCTCGGCTCGGCGATTTTCGGCACTTATGCCGACCGCCACGGCCGCAAGGGGGCGATGGTAGTTGCCGTCACTGGCGTTGGCTTGTCCACGGCGGCGTTCGGCCTGCTGCCCACGGTGGGTCAGGTGGGGCTGCTTGCGCCAGCCTTGTTTATACTGCTCCGGCTGGTGCAGGGTATCTTCGTTGGTGGCGTGGTGGCATCCACCCACACCATCGGTACCGAATCGGTGCCCCCGTCCTGGCGCGGCGCCGTCTCCGGGCTGGTCGGTGGCGGTGGCGCGGGCATCGGGGCACTGCTGGCTTCCATTACCTACATGGCAATGACCGCGCTGTTTCCCGGGGAAGCGTTCGACGCCTGGGGTTGGCGCTGCATGTTCTTTTCCGGCATCATCAGCTCGGTGCTCGGACTGCTCATCTTCAACTCGCTGGAGGAGTCTCCGCTGTGGAAGCAGTTGCAGGCGGCCAAGGGTCATGCCGCGCCGGTTGAGAACCCGCTGCGCGTGATCTTCTCCCGCCAGTACCGTGGCGTCCTCTTCGTCAACATCCTGCTCACCGTCGGCGGTGGCAGCGCCTACTACCTGACCTCCGGCTATCTGCCGACCTTCCTTAAGGTGGTGGTGAAGGCACCGGCTGGTGAGGCTGCCGCCATCCTGATGGCCAGCAGTTTGGGGGTGATCGTGGCATCGATTCTTGCCGGCCACCTCAGTACGATGATCGGCCGCAAGCGAGCCTTCCTGTTGATCGGCGCGCTGAACGTGGTGGTGCTGCCGCTGCTCTACCAATGGATGCCGGCGGCGCCGGACACCACCACGCTCGGCCTGTATGCCATGGCGCTGGCCATGCTGGGCAGCACCGGCTTCGCCCCGATCCTCATTTTCCTGAACGAACGGTTCCCCACCAGCATCCGTGCCACGGGGACCGGCCTGTCATGGAATATCGGCTTTGCCATCGGTGGCATGATGCCGACGTTTGCTTCGCTGTGCGCCAGCACCCCGGCCGAACTGCCCATGGTGCTGGGCATCTTCCTGGCGGTTGTCACCGTCATCTACCTGGTGGGTGCGCTCATCGTTCCGGAGACGGCAGGACGCCTTGGCGACAAATGAGCGTTGATGTCCAGCCCGGGCCGTCGTACAAAATAATTTTGTCAACTCGGTATCCGGCCGGAAGCCTTGCCGCATCAGGAGGTCCGGGAAGTTGTGACAATTTCATTTTGGTCTACGGTAGGCGGTCGTCAGGCTCTGTCAACTTGCCGGTACCGCGACGAAACTGTGGCAGGCATGACCACGGCTCAGAAAGCAGTTGACGGATTTTGGGTGACTCCGGTGAATTCGTGCCACGCAGCGAACCGAGCAGCAAGATGTTTGCGGTACAGAGAAGCGCGCAGCAAATGCCGCTTGAGGGCGAAGTGCTGCCGGATCGGGCCGAAGCTCGAGAGGAATGCGTGCGTTTGCGATCGCGAAACCCACGCATGCGGCGCTCACGTTCACGTGTGGGTTGGTGGCTGTTCTCGGCCCGATTGTTCAAGCGTGCAGCGGCTTTGACGAACACGTGTTTGACGTTCGCCAGTTCCGGGATGTCGGCCTTGGCGGCCGGGTAGCTGCGCAATTGGTCGGTGACGATCTTGCGAGGCACGGGACAGGAACGAAGCACTCGTAAGAAGAAGCGCTTGGCTGCGGCCTTGTCGCGCCGCTTCTGCAACAGGATGTCCAGTTCCGCGCCGTGCTCGTCGACCGCCCGCCACAGCAGATAGGGCTCGCCGCGCAGCGTCGCGAACATCTCATCGAGATGCCAGGTGCTGCCTGGGTTCATTACGCCACGCCGCGCTCGCACATGCTTGCGATGGCCGAAGAGCTGTTCGGCCTCGTGCAGGCTGGAAAGATGACCAGCGAACCGAGGCAAATCTACGCACTGGAAGAGGCCGCCGAAGCGCACAGGATGCTTGAATCGCGGCTCAGGGTTGGCGCGACAGTGCTTGTGCCGTAGCGACGGGCGCGGCCGGCAGGCTGAGCGTTGAGCGCCCTGGTTGACTGAACCGCGCTCCAAACCGAGCCGCGGCAACACATGCCGGTAGTTGCACAGCGATCTGTGTCGGCTGCGCCAGTGCCCAAAAAAAGGTGCCGCCGAGGCGGCACAAAGAGCATGTGAGAGAACTGCATGCACGCGAGCATTCCGCAGGACTGCCTGCACCACTGCGCAAATAAGACCTTGTCACATGCTGTTGGGCTGTCTCTAGAACTTGTGGCGAATACCCACGGCGACACCGAGCATATTGCTTTGGCCGCTGGCAAGCGTGTAGCTATTGCCAAGGGACAGGGTGTTGGCAAAACCGATCATCGGGGAATCCAGTCCCAGACCCGCATTCTTTGAATATGCCGTGGTCAGGTAGATATCGGTTCGCTTGGAAAGCGTGTAGTCCGCGATAAACGCAACTTGCCATGGGTTCGGCACCGACGTGCTGGCGAAGAAGTTCTTGACGTTGTCGTAGTTGTACTCGAGCGTCAGGCCAAGCGCCGGCGTCACCTGGTAGGTGGCGCCGATCCAGTAGAAGTCGTCGCGCTCGATCAGGCTGCCATTCTGGTCCTTGTTCTGGCCCCAGCGATAGCCGCCCATGATCTTTGCCGGGCCGAACGCATAGCTTGCCGCGACCGTCGCCTTCTTGAAGCTGCCGCTACCGAGGGCAGCAGCGGTCAATGGGTTGGAAATCGTCGGGTTGAACTGGTCGTAAGCAAGGGCCACACCGACAGGGCCAGAGATATAGGTCAACGCTGCGCCATAAGCGGTGTCGCGGCGGAACTGGCCCGGCACTTCGCCGTTGCCACCGAGCAACGGACCGTTGGCTACCGTCGTGGGCAATGCCAGGCCGGTACCGAAGGACCAGTGTGCCAGGGCGGACAAAGCACCGAACTGGCCGGAGTACTTGATGGTGTTGTCCTCGCGGAAGTTCGCGCCGGCCAGCATCACGATCGGTTCGTACTGGGTGGCAAAGGCAGCCGGCACGAAGTTCGCGATACTCTCGAACATCGAGGTGTACTGACGGCCAAAAGTCACCTGGCCAAACTGCGTGCTTTGGATGCCCACGTAGGCCTGGCGACCGAACAGGCGGCCGCTTTGCTGCGACGTGCCGGTATCCAGGTTAAAGCCGCTTTCCAGTACGAAGACGGATGTCACGCCGTTGCCTAGATCTTCCACGCCGCGCAAGCCCCAACGCGAGCCGGACAGGCCGCCGGAGTTCATGCGGTAAACGTCGTTGGACGGGCCGGCATTGAATTTGTTGGCGGCGGTGGGAACGGCGCCAACATGGTTGGCGTACTCCACGTTCATGTCCGCCACGCCATACAGCGTCACGCTGCTCTGTGCGTGTGCGCCGCCGGCGCAGATTGCGTCCACAGCGATGAGTGCAAGATTAAGCTTGCTCAGCTTGCTGGATGATTTCACTGTCTTTTCTCCTCGTGTCTATTTTTTTACGCCGATCACTTCGCCGCCATCATGCTCAGAACTGGGCACTGCGTGCGGCGGAAATCGGCGCGCGGCCGGCTAACTGCTCGAAGGTGTCGGTCATGCGGTCGTAGCGGTTGATCATGTATGTTGGAAAATACATAGTGCCACGCCTTTTTTACTATGTCAAAACAAACATAGTCATTCCGCGTGCGCGTTGACGCAATCAAGGAGCGATGCGAGTGAGTGATCCGAAGGAAGCCAAGGCAAGCAAGGAAAAGCCGCTGAAGCATGTTCTTCTTGCCGGGATACATAGCCAGCCGCGTTCCGGCTATGAACTGACCAAATG